>JBNKPX010000098.1:0-11721 GCA_050295575.1 Gammaproteobacteria bacterium
TTATACCCATGTAAAACCTGATCATAAGAACGTGAGTAGTCCATTAGATAGACTTAAAAGTGATTAATATGACGTAAATCTGATCAGCGGCTAAGGAAGGCCAATGACAGCTTTTGGCACGAACTTGCCAAATGAATACAAAGAATTAATGTCCGCTTTTGATAGTCGTATGTCGGATAATCCTGGCAGGGATGCCAGAGAGTACGAGACCATGGACGGTCGAAGGTAGGACAATGCAGGACGCTATTGTCGAGGGCAACGCACGACTCCAGGGAAGGAGGAGGTAGGGCGAAGCAGGATGCCAGAGCCGAGGACGCAGTTGCCGAGCAAAGCACCATCCGACATTGGCAACACATACACACAGCCAGATTCAAAGGTCGATCAATGCTGGAAGGCATCGCCCTCCTTTTCCAGCCTATAACTGTGACGTTCACGACTCTATTGGTTTTGCGTTTATTGAGCCTAAGTGGCCATTTGGATAACATGAAAGCGAATTGTGATACTCGATATATGATTGCCCCCCAGAGTCAATCACTAGCTGTCGAAAGGTTTCCTCAGCATTGAATATCTGAGCAACAGCAGGCACTGGCTCTATTATGCGCGCTCTTCGCCTTCTTCTGAAACATTTCATTTCACCACTTTGTCAATCCTGAACTACTTTAAGGTTCCTCAGAAAAAAAATTAAAGGAAACTATACTCAAGTCGATAGAATAATTTCAAGGTGATTAAAAAGAGGTATTCACATGTAAGAACATCTGCAACGACTCTACCTTAAAATCAGATAAATACCCATGCTGATACAGAGGAAATTGAAAAGCAGAACGTAGTACAGGCATTATTTTTCGGAAGTAAGTTAACTTAGTCGACCTCTGATCTACATCAGCAAGACAACCCTATCTACCAGGGCCTGATATGACCGATAGTATTTATTCTACCTGGCAATGACAGGTTCCAGGAAACCTCTGAGACTTCATGGATGAATTATTCAGAGCTTCCCTGGATAAGAATAGTTTGAAAGTGTTACCCGGTGATACCTTCTCTATTTACAAATGAAGTGCACTCAACTTCTGTGGTTTGTACATAACTAATCAAAATAAAAAAAGGTAATAAAATGAAATCAGTTTTTCGCATCTTTCACAACTTGAGCATTAGCGTTAAAGCGATGATTGCCCCTGTATTGATAATGGTATTGCTGGTCTTGGTTGGCGGTATTGCTTATACAAACCTTAGCGAGATGGAATTAAAGGTTGAGACGATTACCCAGGAACTTGCGCCAGATGCGGGTACCGCAGCTGATCTCATGCAACAACTGTATCTTAAGCGCTTACATGTAAAAGACTACATCAAAACCAGTAGCAGCAAATCGGTGGAACAATTCAAAACTGCAGAAAAAACTTTTCAGGAAATCATGCAGACAGCTCGAAACAATATCCATAATCCAGATCATGTGAATTTGCTCGATGAAATCGATGCCCTGAATAATCAATATACCAATGAATTCTATGATGTGGTTGTTGCTAATATGGAGAAGAGCAACAAGATTGTAAAAGAGGAACTGGATGTTAAGGGCACCTTGATTGAAGAAAGCCTTTCACATGTAATGCAGTCTGCATATCGCGCTAAAGATAATGAGGCGGCCTACATTGGCGGTAAAACTATACAACATTTGATGCTGGCCCGTTTGTACGTATTCCATTTTCTCGTTGATAATGATGAGGCATCTGAGAAACGTGTCCAGGTCGAGTTTGCTGAGACAAAAAAACTTTTTAAAGGTTTATTGAGCAAATTAGGACACCCGCTACGTCGACAAGCAGCTGTTGATGCGCAGCAATCTTTCAATGAATATCGTAAGATCTTCGATACAGTCGTCACTGCAATTAGACAGCGAAACAATGGTATCAGGGATGTTCTCAATGCCAATGGCCCCATCATGGCAAGTAAATCGCAAGACTTACGCAATAGTGTTTTCGATTTATTGCAAAAACTGTCGGTCGTGGTGGAAAACGAAGTTAAACAAACTATAACAACCATCGCTCTCGTTACACTTATTGCCATTATTTCCGGTTTACTGATTGCCTATCTGGTCATGCACGGTATTGTGAAACCGATAAAAGAAACTAACTCAATGCTTGAGGACATTGCTCAGGGTGACGGTGACCTTACCAAACGCATTCTGGTTGAGAGTAATGATGAAATCGGGATGCTGGGTAATAACTTCAATAGTTTTATCGAAAAACTTCAGAGCATTATTACTCAGATTATGAACGCAACCGGACAGCTAGCAACAGCTGCAGAAGAGGTTGCAACTATTACCGAGCAAACTAGCTCTAACATCAATCAACAAAAACTGGAAACCTCACAGGTAGCGACCGCTATGAACGAGATGACAGCAACGGTTCAATCAGTATCTCAAGATGCTTTAGCTGCTTCTGATGCTGCTGGTGCAGCAAATAAAGAGGCGAATAATGGTAATCAGGTCGTATCCAGTACTATCAAAGCTATCGATAATCTGGCAAGGGAAGTGGAAGCATCCGCATCGACAATTGAAGAACTCCAGAGCAACAGTGTCGATATCGGCTCCATTCTGGATGTAATCAAAAATATTGCTGATCAGACTAATTTATTGGCGTTGAATGCTGCGATTGAAGCAGCTCGAGCAGGAGAAATGGGGCGTGGTTTTGCTGTTGTTGCTGATGAGGTACGGACCCTTGCACAGAGAACCCAGACATCAACTGCAGAGATTGAAAGTCTTATCACTGTATTACAGGATGGCTCAAAACAGGCCGTTAGCAGGATCACCAAAAATCGAGATCTTGCCGTTTCAACCGTCGAACAGGCGGCCAGCGCAGGTGAATCACTTCGTTCAATCACCAGTGCAGTGTCAACTATCATGCAAATGAATACCCAGATAGCTGCTGCAGCTGAAGAGCAGACTGTTGTAGCTGAAGAAATCAACAGAAATGTAGTGAGTATCGAATCGGTATCAGAGCAAACGGCAACAGGAGCTAAACAAACATCAAGTGCCAGTTTAGAATTGGCAAATTTAAGTGAGCAACTTAAGGGCTTAGTCGGGCAGTTCAAGGTTTAATTTAAATCCCATGGGTGCAGCAGTGTTTCTTAGTTGCACCCATGGAAAACAGGAAAGCTAAAGGTTAGGATCCTTATATAAGTCTATTGACAGTCCCAGTAAGGAAGCCGGAACAGGTTTAAAATTTTGGTCATTCAATTTTTATTGTTATTCCAGGCTGAAGATATAAATCCTGCTGATTATAAATAGAGCGTCTACGATTATGCTGCTAACAATAATAAACAAAGTCTTTAAACCGAATTTTTCACTGGTTCTGGCGGATTAAAATAAACCTTAATATTCGAATTTATTTGAAGAGAATCCATAATTTCCCTGGCGAGTTTTTCGCTTTAAAAAACATTAGGGACAAGAGGGTAAATTTTAGCTCCAGTAAAATTTTCCCCTGATACTGATACTGGTATTCGTATTCTAAATCTACCCTGTAGCGGAAAAGACCTTCGTGTTTAGCCATATCAGATTGAGTAGATGTATACTCTTCCCTGACCTCCATTTTTTATCACAACCGTGTTTTTCCCATTTCCCGGTTTTAAAAAAAGGGATTTCAAAAGGATGCTGGTAGCAGAGGTTCATAGTGCTGATCACTGTCATCAACCCATCCCAATCATTATTTCTGGCCAGTCCCTCCAGTAAGGGGACGTAGTCACAGAGTAATGGCTGAATTGCTGGAATTGAATTCCCGCTTGATATGCAGGGATATTGCAACTATCCTTTATTTTATTCTAATGCTCTATTCTAAAAAGGAGAATAGAACAGATTCTGTTTCTGACTTTGATATCAATATATGGAAGTATTTTAGAGCTCGGCAAAAAATATCCTTGCAACGGATACTGGCTACAACCAGATTTATATAGACAAAGGTAAGCAGGGCAATATAGATCCACAAGGTACTAAAGGCGATAAAGGGAGAGTAAGGTGAGCAAGCCTGTCAGGGTGCCCCCGGCGCAGACTTAGCCTTATTAAAACTCAAACAAATGTGAGGGATACGACATGATGACGACACGGAAGATTTCTCTGCAAACCAAACTCCGTAGTTTGACGATCGCCACAATTACGGCTTTATGTATTCTATTCGCTCTCCTGTTATCCAACGAAAGGGCGCAGTTGCTTAGCGATCGTGAAGACAAAGTGCGCAATCTGGTTGAGGCGGCCCAGACTATGATTGCGCATTACGAGAATCTGGCGATGGAAGGAAAACTGGACACCGTAGAGGCCAAAAAGCTTGCCACCGCTGCGTTGAGTGATATGCGTTATAACAAGGACGACTATTTCTGGGTCAATGATCTCAATGCCGTAATCGTTATGCACCCGATCAAACCGGAACTCAACGGCAAGGATTTGTCACAGTTCAAGGACAAAAACGGCAAATTCATTTTCGTTGAATTCGTCAACACAGTTAAGGCTCATGGCGCGGGTTTCGTCAGTTACGTCTGGCCCAAGCCAGGGTTCGATGAGCCAGTGCCGAAGATTTCCTATGTCAAAGGAAGCCAGGTTTGGCACTGGGTTGTCGGTAGCGGCATCTATCTAGACGACGTCGACGCCTTGTTCCGCCAGAATGCAATAAAATTCCTCACCCTGAGCCTGCTGATTGGTGGCATTATCTCCGTCGCCCTGATACTGGTCGGGCGCGATGTCATCAAGACGATAGGTGGTGAACCAGGCGCGGCTGCAGATATTGCGACGAAAGTTGCAGAGGGCGATCTGACGGTGCAAATAGCGATGCGCAGCGGAGACAACTCAAGTCTTCTATTCTCAATGCAGTCCATGGTCACCAGGCTATCCGAAGTCATCACATCCGTGCGCTCAGGCTCCACCTCTCTTGCCAGCGCGTCGGAAGAATTAAGCGCCACGGCGCAATCGCTGTCTGAATCATCCAACGAGCAGGCGGCCAGCGTGGAAGAGACCTCTGCAGCTATCGCGCAGATGACTGCCTCTATCAGCCAGAATAGTGAAAACGCCAAACTCACCGACAGCATGGCAAGCAAAGCCTCCAAACAGGCTACAGAAGGTAGCGCAGCCGTCAGCAGCACAGTCGAAGCCATTAGAAAGATCGCAGGCAAGATCGGCATCGTGGACGACATCGCCTACCAGACCAACCTGCTGGCATTAAACGCCGCCATCGAAGCGTCCCATGCGGGCGAGCACGGCAAAGGCTTCGCCGTGGTGGCGGCCGAAGTGCGCAAACTGGCCGAACACAGCCAGATGGCGGCAAAAGAAATCGGCGACCTGGCAAGTAGCAGCGTAGATCTGGCGGAAAAAGCAGGCAAACTGCTCGATGAAATGGTACCCAACATTAACGAGACCTCCGATCTGGTGCAGGAAATTGCTGCCGCCTCCTCGGAACAATCCAGCGGTGTAGCGCAGATCAACAGCGCCATGGATCAACTCAACAGGACCACACAGCAGAACGCCTCGGCCTCGGAAGAGCTGGCGGCGACGGCGGAAGAGATGGGTAGCCAGACCGAACAACTGCAGGGCTTGATGACGTTCTTCAAGCTGGACAGTTCGGACGAGCAGGGTGTAAGCAGGATGCATCGAAAACCATCGCTGCAGAGTAGGACTGCTGCGATTCGGGAATCGGCTGGTGGCGCGAAGACGGTTATCCCTTCTGCGGATCCGCTTGATGCCGACCCTCAAGTTTTCGACTCAGCCATAGGGGCACATAGCAAATGGAAATCCAGGTTACGCATGTGCATCGTAAATCAGAGTAAATGCCCAGATAGCGCCGTTGCCGGTCAGGACAATGCCTGCGAACTGGGGAAATGGATCTACGGTGAAGGCCAGCGTTTTTCCGATGACAACGAGTTCCAGCAACTGCGCAAGGAGCATGCTGGCTTCCATAGTTGCGCCGCCACTATTATCAGCAGCGTGCAGCAAGGTCGGAAAAGAGAAGCGGAAAGCTTGCTTGATGGAGAGTATGGAAAGATTTCGACCAGGGTCATTAGCATACTGAACCATTTGAAAAGTCGCTGCTCAATTAGGGCTGGGTAATCACAAAGAGCCATCTACGACTGATTCTCTCTTGCTACGAATTAGGGCTAATGGGGGTCCAGGGAGCTTTCAGGAGAATGATATCATCTTGCTAACAGGCACTCGGATCTTGTTTGTGTGATAGCCTTTATTGAAGTTTTCCAGTAGCGACTGAGTCTACCCAATATCATTTATCGAAGCCTTACGCCTGGCTAACGCACATTAATTGGCACAGCTTTGTTTTGACTTGGATAACTAGATTTTTTATCCTTTGCGAACCAGCCTTTCTACCGAACAAGATTCTCACATCAATAAAGGATTCTGTCGCTGGACGAAAAAACAGTACCGTCAAGGATTAGCCGATCCAACCTTGCAGTTGTCATGGAGAGAGTGAACCATATGAAGCAATGGCTTACAGCCGAACAGATCAACCGATTGGCAGCCAATCCGAATCACTGCACCCGAATCGATCTGGAGTTAAAGATTGATCTGAGCCGTCCATTTGTGCCGGAAGACTACACCCAGCTTTACTTTACCCCGATCTATGCCACCCTCAGTTTCGAGCAGCGCCTGCATTACAACCAGCTGTTCGGCTTACGCATCAATGAATACATCATGATGCTGGAGGCTGATCTGGTGGACAGGCTACTTTCACCGTTGCTCCGACTGCCCCAGGTCGCTAACGATACTGCGCTGGTCAAAGCCATCAACACCATGATGCATGAAGAGAAAGGGCATTTCGAATCCTTTGCAACACTCAACCGCAGCTGTCGCCCTGATCTTTATCCACCGGGTCAAAATCGCCTGTTTTCGCGCTTGCCGGGCTGGACACGCGCCATGTTCCATATTGTGGGCATGCTATCCAGTCGACTCTCTTTTGCCCTGTGGTTTCTGATGGCCATGGAGGAATCATCTATGGCTCTGGCAAAAGACATGGCTCGTCGCCCCGAAACCGAAACGCTGGGTGCGCTTGATCCATCCTTTGTCTCAGTACACCGGGAACACATGAAAGACGAGGCGCGCCATCTGCATATCGATGCCAGACTGATTGAGTTGTGTATAGGCTCCAGCAGCAAGCTTAAAAAAAGATTAAATGCGCAAATGTTCCAGTCCATGCTAAGCGGCGTCACGCGACCCACACGTGGCGGCTCAGGTGTCATGGTTATCCACCAACTGGTGCGCGACATGCCTGAATTAGCCAGCCGTGAAGAAGAGATGATCCGGGCGCTGCTGTCATTGAAGGACAGCAAGCCTTTTCAGCAAAGCCTGTTCAACCGTCGCATCATGCCAACCGCCTTCAGGGTATTTGATAACACTGCAGAATTAGCCACTCTGGGACAAAGAATGATGGGTTATGATCGACCCTGAATTACAACAACTGGAAAAACCCACCGCATTCTCGCTGTGGCTGAATACATTGCCCTTGCTACACCTTGTTTCCGGTGTTGCCTTAGCACTATGGCTATGCGATAGCGCAGGCGGTAAGCTGATGCTGTTGAGCGCCTGGATTTACCTGTTGCCTCCGCTCGCTGCACGTCTGACGCTCACCTTGTTCGCTCGCCCGCAAGGCCGTTTCACCCAGGATACATCTACCTATCGCGTTTGGTGGGTGTTGACGCAATGGCAAATTCTGTTCAATCGCCTGCCCTGGCTGGAAGAATTACTGCGCATGGTGCCCGGCCTGTACGCTTTGTGGATTGGGTTGTGGGGTGGAAGTATCAGCCCTTTCGCCTATGTCGGGCCAAGGGTATGGATCACTGACCGTCATGCCGTTCGCGTTGAGCGCGGTGCGGTGCTGGGTATGCAGAGCATATTGGCCGGGCATCTGGTGATACGAGATGAGACTGGTCGCTGGCTGGTACTGGCCGCTGCCCCCATCGTAGAGTCTGAGGCTATTGTTGGCGGAGAGGCAAAACTGGGGCCAGGTGCGGTATTGCGCGCTGGACAGATGCTGCCCATTGGGCGCCATATCAAACCTTTCGAGGAATGGCCTCGTCACAAAAATAAAACGGATACTGAATGAGCTACACCTATTGCTTGCTATCACTTCACCAACCAAAACTGGAGAAATGCCCATGCCCCGCCTGTTGCCTGCTTTTTGTCTGACCCTGCTTTTAGCCCTGCCCTGTTTTGCCGAAACCTCTCCGAATCAGGCTGAGCATGACGCACTCAGAAAACTGAAAGCCGATATTTCTGCAGCGGTAAATAGCCGCGATTACGCAGCCTTGCAGCAACATTTGCACCAGCCGTTTATGGCTACTGTTATCACGCAGGACAGTTTCAACGATTTCGACAAGCTGAAGGATTATTTTGACAGCCTCTATACACGCGACACTTTGCGCATCAAGAATATATCGGTTACTGCAGATGCAGATGAGCTATCACAAATTTACCAGGGTACCTTTGCGCTGACCAGAGGCTCTACCAAAGAACATTACGAAATGGAGGACGGTCGTAGCTTTGATATGGATGGCCGCTGGACAGCTATATCGCTCAAGGAAAATGATGAATGGAAGGTACTGGCTGTGCATAGCGGAACCAATTTTCTCGACAACCCGGTACTAAACGCTATAGAGAAAAGTGTCATTTGGTTTGGACTGGGTGGCCTTGTGATCGGCCTGCTAGTCGGATTCCTGAGCGGACGCTTCATCAGACGGGGTTAAGCGAAAAGTCCTCTGCGTCAACAAAGCCAGTGCCAGCCCACTCACCACATCGAAAATATGGTGCTGGTGCACCAGCAGTGTCGAGGCAGCAATCACCAGTAGCCAGAAGCGAAAACCCCAGGCCCACACCGCCTGGGAATGGCTGGCACAACCCAGTAGTATCAATGCACTGAATGCGACATGCAGCGACGGCGCCAAATTATGTGGCGTATCGACCATCGCGAGCATCCCGAACACTGCCTGGTGAAAACCCTGTACAGCTATAGGAGAAAACCCGGAATGCGTTGGAAGCAGCAGAAAAAAACTGCCTGCAATAATGAGTACCACAACGGATTGTCGGGACAGCGCTTCAATCTGCTTCGTAGTCATGTGAAACAGCGGCAGCAGGAATAACGAGAAAAGCGTCAGATAGGGCCAGATCATCCATGGCAACAGAGGGATGTCCCTCTCCCAGTTCCAGTAAAGCCCAAGCGTCTCCTGCTGCTGCGCCGCAAAAAGTCCGGCCCCAAAATATATTGGGAAAAAAAGTATGCAAAACAACAGCTGGAACTTGAGGAAGGCAATCCAGCGCGCGCGGTCAGGTCTTGATGGCAAAGTCGCAGTCATCGGAACAGATAAGCCTCATCAGCAGGAGCACCCATGGGCGGCGCAGGACGCACGCCTTTCCACAGGCTGAAATAAACCCGCCAGAACGATGGCTGCCGCGACGCTGGGTCAACCAGCCCGGGCAGGTCATACCAGGGAACCTCGGGATGCTGGTGGTGAGCCAGGTGGTAATGATAATTCAGTGCTACCCAACGAAACGGCGGCAACACCCTGAGATTCCACGCACCATCACGAACACTACGCGCACTCCAGGCATGGTCTGCATATTGGAGGACCGACCAGTGCAATGCAAAAGCTGTGTAACAAGCAAGCGTCCACCACAGGTTCAGGTCAAGACTATAGAAAAGCAATGCCTGGTAAGCGAATGCCAATGCAATCTCGCACCACACCCGCAGTACTGGCAATTTCGCCAGGTCCGCAATGTAGGGACCAAACCCAAGAGCCGCAGCATAACGCTCAACGAAAAAGCGCGATCGATAAGCCCAGGGCGCCAGCAGATACAGCAAATTGCCGAGCACCACCGACCACCAGTAGAGGCCAAACAGATTGCCGCTATACAGCCAGAGATTACGCACCAGCCGGGATTGATGCGGCAAATAGTAGTCGTACAACTCCTGGTCGGTACGGTTACGCTGATGATGCCCGATGTGAGCCAGCCTCTGCATGGAAAAAGAGGTGGGAAATGCCCAGCCGGAAACAATGCCGAGCAATTCGTTACAGCGCGGCGATGCACAGGCGACGTCATGCACCGCTTCATGCATCATGGCGAATGGCGCGTTGCTGATGAGACTAAACAACCAGATAGCGAGCAGCGCATAGCCGATACCCAGATGACTCGCCGCCCAAAGACATAATGCCGAAGCGGCCAGTGACAGCAGTAAGATGATGATATTGAGCAGGCTTCGCATGATGACTATTCCTTTGCTAGTGGACGTGTGCCTGAATGTCCGTGTGTCCTGTATGAATAACGCATATATCCGAGTACAGGAAGTACGATACACAAAACCAATGCTGCCGTCATCCAGGCTAGCGTCCCTGCAATACCCGGCAAAGCGTATTGATGCACCCAATATTCGAATGCACCGATAGACAGGCCGTAAGCCGCCCCGAAACCGCCGAAAAACCACGGACTGTAATCGAAGGCTATAGCTTCCTCACCTCGCCCATCTGCCCACGGCTGATTGTATACCTTGAGCAGGCCCGCTCGTAGCGCCTTCACCTCATACAGCATATTCCAGAATCCAAGTACCGAACACAGTACCAGTGCTAAGCGCAGGACATCGGCCATACTGTCAGCAGCCTGCCAGTGGATCAGCCAGGCGAGTGTGGCTGTAGCACTGCCGAAAACGAATCCATGATGGGGACGGAATCGACCCAGTTTCCAGCGCACATCAAATTCCCATACCTTGCATACATTCGTGCCAAACGCTGGAACGATATAAGCCCACAGGATGGGAATCAGCCAGGCCATCAGCACCTGCTGGATATTGTGATATTCACTCCACCACAGGTAAAAGGAAAGTGGTGTCAGCAAAGCGGGCGCGATATATTGATACAGTCTGATCGTGCGCATCATTTCAGTCCGAAACGCATGCCATGTTTTTTATACACCTCCTTGCGAAACAGGGTGCTGTAACGCCAGTAAGCTGCCGCTCGCCACAGCGAACTCAGATTAGTTTTCACATCCGAAAAACGATACAGCAAAGAAGGCAGGCTATTGAATTTTTTACGCGCGAGGTGGCAGGCTTCGGTGAGTTCATCCGCTGTCATATTCTTCGGCACAAAGGCCGCCTGATTGAAACGGTACTCAGGATGCAACCACCATTGCCCGTCATACAGCAGCCGATTCTCGCTTTGCAGTTTTTTGTACAGAGGTGTGCCCGGATATGGCATCAGGATATTGAAGGCGGCGAAGGTGAAGCGATTGCTCAGTGCAAATTCCATGGTGTCGAGGATGGAGTCATAGCTATCGTTGTCATAACCCAGCGTGAAAGCTGCCCACACCTGCATACCATGATCACGCAATACCTTCACCTCATGACGGTAGTTACTAAAGCCTGGAATATTTGGAGATTTTTTAGCATCGCGCAGACTGGCCGGAGTGATGGATTCAAACCCCATCACATGCCCCAGACAGCCACTGTCCGCCATCAGCCGCATCAGTTCGGCATCCTGCGTAATATTCAGGCTGGCCTGGCTGATCCAGCGCACCTTCATTGGTATCAGCGCGCGACAAAGCTCTTTCAGCTTTCCCGTATCGGAAGCGATATTGTCATCCACAAAGAACAGGAATTTTCGCTCCTGCTGTTCAATTTCACGCAGCACATCATCAATGCAACGGATGTAATGCCTGCGCTCGAAATATTCACTAACCGCACAAAAACTGCAGGCGAAACG
>JBNKPX010000099.1:0-11665 GCA_050295575.1 Gammaproteobacteria bacterium
CTATACACTGGATGATTTACCGGATCTTGAATCCTGGTATCGAGTAGCCCATCCCGATGCACTCTACCGCGACAGCGTGGTCCGTGAATGGAGTGAGCAGGTAAACAAGGCTCGAGATAACGGCTCTCTTCCACCTGAACTCGAAACAGACATTACATGCAAAAATGGAGACATCCGTCGAATCATCATTCATCCCACCTGGGTTGGCCGACGTAGATTAATCAGTTTCTCTGACATTAGCGAACGCTGGCAACTGGAGAAACGCACACAGGCACGCGACGCAATACTTGAAAAAGTGGCGCGAGGAGCTGGCTTACCTGAAATACTGAATGCCTTTGTTCTACAGATAGAGCATGAAGATGAGTCCCTGAAATGCAGCATTCTATTACTGGACTCAGATGGCAAGCATCTACACAATGGCGCAGCTCCCAATTTACCGGAGTTTTATAACCAGGCTGTTGATGGACTCGAGATAGGCATAGGTAAAGGGTCCTGCGGTACTGCAGCGTATCTGGGTAAGCGTGTAATCGTTGAAGATATCCAGACTCATGATTACTGGAAACCCTATACCCAACTGGCAAAGCAGGCCAATCTGGGCGCATGCTGGTCAGAACCCATCATTTCCTCACAGGGTAAGGTACTAGGCACATTTGCCGTATACCATACTGAACCTAAAAGTCCGCTTGCAGATGACATCAAACGTTTAAGCTTCGCTGCAAACCTCGCTGCTATCGCCATCGAAAACCGTTATACCCGCGATGAGCTGGAACGTCGTGCCTACTCGGATTATCTGACCAATCTGGCTAATCGGCGCTATTTTCTGGAACAGGCCGAAAAAGAACTTAAACGAGTGCATCGACATGGAGGAAAATTATCAATTATTATGCTGGATATTGATCATTTCAAAAAAATCAATGACAGCTATGGACACAAGATAGGTGACACAGTGCTGAAACAGCTAGCGGAGCTCTCTCTATCTACTATACGCGATTTAGACATTATGGCCAGGATTGGTGGGGAAGAGTTTGCCGTACTAATGCCTGATACAGGAATAGAACAAGCCAGACAGGCTGCCGAACGTATGCGTGCTGCCATAGCCTCTACAAAGATAGAACCCGGCGCAGTAGAACCATTTCATTTTACTGCTTCTTTCGGGGTTGCAACCCTGAACAACGGGGACGACAACATCGACATATTGCTCCATCAGGCCGATCAGGCTCTATACCAGGCCAAAAGTGAGGGTCGCAACAGGGTGTGCAGTTACCATCCGAAATAACTTCTCCTCACAACACCGTCATATACCAATAACACAGCCTCTGTGGGTAACTACATACTCTTTGAGCCGGGTATGACATTTATCAATACAATGACAGCAACTTAGCACTTATTAATATCGATTGATTACATCTCCCGACTAAGACTTTAAATATAAGCATTTGATTTAAAACGATGTTCGAGGACTTTGGAGCATTTCTATGGATACGTTTTTTGACACAATAAGCAATCAAATTACCGGCTCCAGTGCTACGACATGGATATTCTTGCTGGCAATTTTGTGTTGTATTGTTTTATTTCGCAAACTCAGTCGTTGATGGATCTTTGGAGTTTTCCACGAATGGCATGCAGTTCAAAACCGGTTCTGGTGCTCTAGAACTAAAAACAAGAAAATCTGATGGGGAATAGTGATTTGATAAATTCAAATCACAAATGCTTAATCAACAGTTACTGCAGAATATTTTCGCGCGAGTAGCCACTGTTTTCCAGAATACGCCGTAATCGTCTTAACGCATCCATCTGTACCTGGCGAACTCGTTCGCGTGTCACACCCAGCTCCTTGCCAACCTCTTCCAGTGTTCCTCTGGGATGATTGCGTAAACCAAAACGTCTAACCACCACCTCTCGCTGCTTTGGATCCAGCTCATCCAGCCAGGTATCCAGATGCTGCATAACCGATTCATTCTGCAGAATACTTGAAGGATCTGGATTATTATCGTCGGGAATGATATCCAGCAATGGCCGCTCTCCATCACCTGACATCGGAGTATCAAAAGATGCGACTCGATCAGCAAGCCCGAGCATTTTTTCAACGTCTTCTATAGGTTTATGGAGTAGCCTGGCGACATCTTCAGCTGTCGCTTCCTGCTTCATATCCTGTGTCAACTGTCGAGCAGCACGTAGATAGGTGTTTAACTCCTTGATGACATGGATGGGTAATCGAATGGTTCGGGTTTGATTCATCAGACCACGTTCAATGGTCTGGCGTATCCACCAGGTGGCATAGGTTGAAAAGCGAAAGCCACGTTCCGGATCGAATTTTTCTACCGCTCGGATAAGACCCAGATTACCCTCTTCGATTAAATCAAGTAAAGGCAGACCTCGGTTCATATAACGCCGCGCAATCTTGACGACAAGACGAAGATTGCACTCAATCATTTTATCCCGCGCTGTGTGGTCACCTTTTTGCGCCAGGCGCGAATAATGGACTTCTTCTTCAGCGGTTAGCAGTGGTGAGACTTCAATCTCACTCAGGTACATTCTTGTGGGATCGACATCCGTAGAGCGACGGTTTAATGGCCTACGCCTGTCCTGTGGACGGCGACGCTCAACAAAGCCTGCAGCAACCTCGTTGACCTGCTGTTCAACCTCATCAGCAGCGCTATCAAGTTCACCACTTAAGGCAGTTATATCGACCAGATCATCCTCAGCACCTTCTTCCTCAACCATGGATTCTGAAATATCTTCAGCTGGAATTTCCGTATCATCAATCAATTTAGGATCGTTTGATTTAGTCATAACTTTAGTTTTCTTTTTTTTGACCATTATTGTTTGGGTAAGTAGCTCAATGGATCTACCGGTTTTCCTTTCTTACGTATCTGAAAATGCAATACTGGCCTTTTATCTTTATCCTGGCCCATTTCAGCAATAAGCCCTCCCTGCTTTACCTGCATACCTTCAGCTACGAGTCGATTCCGATTGTAGGCATAAGCACTTAAAAAGGTGTCATTATGCTTAATAATGATCAAATTACCATATCCAGCCAAGCCAGTGCCGCTATATACCACCTTCCCTGTAGCTACAGCATATACAGGTTGCCCTATTTTACCTGCAATATCAATACCACGTCGATCCAGATCTTTAATTGAAAAGAAATTTTTAACCTTTCCTTTGGTAGGCCAGCTCCATTTTATATCCTTATTGCGGTCGACGGATGGTTTTCGGGTGATATTGTCTGGATCAGGCAGTGGAGTCGCAACCGCCGGTTTTTGGGTTGGAGCCTGTGTGATTTCACTATCAGTGGATACTGTTGCTACCTGTTGATCCGGAATAGTATCCGGCTCGAGCAAAATCAACTGTTGGCCGGGAAAAATCAGGTATTCATCATTCAAGCCATTCCAACGTGCAATATCATGATAGTCGAGGCCATACCTCCAGGAGATCGAGTACAGCGTATCCGTGGGTTTTACCATATACCAACCAGGCCCCTTGGCATGATAGGGCTGATTTGTTACACAACCACACAGCGCAAGAAAAAGCGCTGCATGATATAGCTTACGCAAGCTAATAGCGTTTATAAAAAGCTGAAGTACAGAATTACTATGCATAGTAATATGACTATGGCCCAGCCAATGTATTCAATATAGCGCATCAGTCGCTTTTCGATGGCGGGGCCAAAATGAGCCAGTATTAGCGCGACCAGGAAAAACCTGGAACCGCGACCGATAAATGAGGCCAGCATAAAAGGCACAAATGCAAGACTGAGCAAGCCTGCCGATATGGTAAATATCTTATAGGGCACCGGTGAAAAACCTGCCACCAATACTGCCCAGAACCCCCATACCTTAAACCACTCCACTGCGCGATCAAAAACCTCCTGATAGCCCCATTGCTGAATATAAGGCTCGACCAGATCAAATCCATAAGCTCCGATCAGATAACCGACAATACCGCCAATTAAAGAAGCAATAAGTGTGAGCATTGCAAAAAACAGGGCCTTTTTGGGTTTTGCCAAAGACATTGGCGCTAACATGACATCAGGCGGAGGAAAAGGCAAAATAAAGGACTCGACAAAACTGAGTAAGGATAAGGCGGCCGGAGCTTTTGGGCTGCTGGCCGCGGCTATCACCGAATTGTAAAGTTTTTCAAAAAGCTGCATATTTAATTAACTCACACCCGGTAATAAAGGTACAAAAGATACCTGTTCAAAAGCCTCTGTTTTATACTCGTCTTCCACTCGGGTAATTTTTAACAGGATCTGTTCCTGTCCATTATCATAAGGAAGCACCATAAATCCTCGCTGATTTAACTGATCCAGTAATTTCAATGGTACATCCTTGCAGGCTGCTGTCATGATGATACGATCAAAATGGTAGTTGATATTCGGCCAACCGCCATTGCCATCGGTATGCCTGAGTTCGACGTTATAAAACTCCAGACTCTTCAGGCGTTGTTTGGCCTGTTGATGCAAACCACCAATACGTTCAACACTGTAAACTTGTGGCAGTAATTGCGCCAGTACTGCTGTTTGATAACCACAGCCGGTCCCTATTTCAAGCACAGAAGAAGGATTACCTGTTTCCAGCAGCATAGAAGTCATTCGAGCAACGATATAGGGCTGCGATATAGTTTGCCCGAAACCAATCGGTAACGCTGTATCTTCATAGGCGCGATGCGAAATAGCTTCATCAACAAACAGATGGCGCGGCGTATTACGTATCACCTCCAGCACCTTTTCATTGTCTATGCCCTGTTGCCTCAGACGCTCTATCAATCTGTCTCGCGTACGCTGAGAGGTCATACCTATGCCCCTTAGTTCGCTATTTGAGAGATTAGCTTTCATCTTTATCTAACCCGCTTAACCATACAGCTAAAGGCTGCACACCTTCGTGACGGGTTAAATCAATCTGTAAAGGGGTCACAGACACATAATCATTGGCAATAGCATGAAAGTCGGTACCCAGCCCCGCATCCTGAGCTGCCCCAGGGGGCCCTACCCAGAAAATATCATTACCACGAGGGTCCTGCTGACGGACTGCGGGTTCGGCGCGATGTCGAAAACCCAGGCGAGTTGATTTGAATCCCTTGATTTCCGACCAGGCCTTATTTGGGACATTAATATTCAAAATAGTGTCATTGGCCAGAGGATTCTGAATGAGATGTTCGACGATTTTGCGCGTAGCAATGGCGGCGGTTTCATAGCTGTGATCAGTATAGCCATCTAAAGAGACCGCGATAGCAGGAAGGCCCAGAAACCGCCCTTCAGTTGCAGCAGCCACCGTACCTGAGTAGATCACATCATCCCCAAGGTTGGGTCCGGCATTAATTCCGGAAACAACCATATCAGGCCCCTGCTCCAGCAAACCGGTAAGGGCAAGGTGCACACAATCGGTGGGTGTCCCATCCACTTTATAGTATCCCTGCGGTGTGATTTCGGCACGTAATGGCCTTTGCAGGGTCAGTGAGTTACTCGCGCCACTACGATTGCGGTCAGGCGCAACCACTGTTACCTGAGCAATCTTTTCCAGTTCCTGTTGTATCATTTGCAGACCCGGTGCCAGGTAACCGTCGTCATTACTGATTAAAATATGCATTCAACTGACAATTCTTTTCGCTGGCCGAATCAAGACATTCGACCAAATTACATTTAAAACCTGGGGAATTATAACAGGGATTATGTTCGGGAAATCGCTTTAAATAGAAACCGTGCGATCCTGAATTTCTGGCCCGGAATGATAAACCATATCAGCAGGACGCAGGAATTATTTTGCTCTATTATGCAAAAAAACCAAGGTTAAACTGACTAAAGTATGACAAATCATGAAAAAACGGGATTTATGGAATCCATTGAGGGAATCCGCAAGCTGGAACAGGATCGTATCGACCCTCAGCAGGATCGCCCTAAGAAGCCGCCCCGTGTATTACCCAAAAATCCTGTTGCAGATAAGCCCTCAACATCTGGCATAGCCAGCACCCCCGAATCTACCCTGCAAAGCTGGTTTCATCACGGATTACAGAAAAAACTCCAGCGCAAGATCAAACAGGCACAGATTCCCATAGATGCCACACTGGACCTGCATGGATATCGTCAGAAGGAAGCATTACACGAGCTTGAATCATTGCTTCAATATTCCCTTCAGCATCAGGCCAGAATGCTATTGATCGTGCATGGCAAGGGATACGGATCAAATAAGGATCCGGTACTCAGGCCACTGGTACAACACTGGTTAAGTGAGCAACCGGCGGTACTTGCCTGGTGCCCGGCACAGGCTATACATGGGGGCGGAGGTGCCAGTTATGTATATCTGAAAAGCCAGCATTGATGATCAGGACTTTTCGTCCTGTGTCGCCTCTGCTTGCTCTGGATCAGGCTTCTTTTCAGGCTTGACCAGATCATCATCCATCAGGATGCGATAAGCAGGCCCCTCCAGATCATCCATCTGACCGGATTTAACCGACCAGAAGAAAAAGGCTGCAATGATAACCAACAAAACCATCGCCAATGGGATTAAAAGGTAAAGAATTTCCAATTTAGTTTCTCAATCTAAGGGCATTTAAAACCACGACCAATGAACTCAGCGACATGCCTATCGCTGCCAGCCAGGGTTGAACCAGTCCAGCCATGGAGAACGGAACAGCGACTACATTATAAGTGATTGCCCAGGTAAAATTCTGTCTAATTATTGACATCATTTTACGGGTAATTCTCATAGCGTCGCCAAATGGGGATAATAAACCACCATTGATGATCATATCGGATGAAGCTCTTGCCAGATCAGTACCTACCGACAGCGAAATTGACAGGTCTGCAGCGGCGAGTACTGGTGCATCATTGATACCGTCGCCCACCATCGCTACCTTATGTCCTGCAGATTGTAGTTTTTTCATTACATTCAATTTATCGTCAGGAAACTGTTCAGCATCAAAATGGCTGATTCCCAATTGTTGTGCAATGGATTCGACATAGGCAAAACGGTCTCCACTCAAAATCCTCACGTCAATACCGCTGCCCTGAAGCAGTTGCACGGTCTGCAGAGCATCATCCTTCAATGGATCTGAAAAGCAGAAACTCGCCAACCACTGACCCGCCTTAGCCAGATGCACGACCTGCAGCTGTTTATCCAGTTGTTGTTCTGGAACCTTGGCAAATTCAGCGATATAAGCTTGATTGCCCAGATAATAGGTCATGCCATCGATATCCCCGCGTATACCCTGCCCGGCCAGGTTATGAAAGTTATCCACCTGCAGGTTTTCGATATCAGCACTCACCAGTGCTCGCGCTACCGGATGCTCTGACTGTAATTCCAGGCTATGTGCGATCTGACGATAGAGAACCGCCCTGCTGTCATCTTCGCTGAGCTGAAGCTGCAAGCTCAATACGCCAGTGGTCAGGGTTCCGGTTTTATCGAATATCACCGTATCGATCTGCGGCATAACTTCCAGCGCGTGTGAACGCGCTACCAGCATACCGTGGCGAGTTAAAGAACCAATAGCTGCCGATAGCGAAGCGGGGGTCGCCAGGGATAAGGCGCAGGGGCAGGTGACAACCAGCGTTGCCACCAGTATAGGCAACATACGTTGCGGCTCCACCTGCCACCAGTAGATACCTGCCACAGCAACCAGTAGAAGCAATACACCCACAAAAAACGTAGCTACACGATCCGCCATAAGCGCAACTTTGGGCTTGAATCCCTGAGCTTGCTCTATCAGCCGCTTGATTCCTGATAGCACCGTATCCTGGCCCAGTTGGTGTACCTTTAATTGCACCGGTTGTTCAAGATTATAGCTACCACCAATCAGCACATCCCCGGCCAGCCTGGCCAGAGCGTGTTGCTCTCCAGTGAGCAGCGCTTCATCTACCAGCGCATGCTGTGACAGCAAAATACCATCGGTTGGAATTATTTCACCCGGCTTCACCAGAAATCGATCACCCAGCTTGAGCTCTACCGTTGGCACCACCTCTACGCTGCCATCATCATTCAGGCGGCTAGTCATGGTGGGGGTTAGATTGGTCAGCGACTCAATCTTTTCCGCAGCATTCTTACGTGCTGATAATTCAAAAAGCCGTACCGACAGCAGCAGGAAAACGAACATTGCGATAGAATCGAAATACACATCTGACTCCCCTGTCCAGGTATTGTAAAGACTGGCACAGAACGCCAGCGACATACCTAGCGTCACAGGTACGTCCATTCCAGCACGTTTATGCCTTAAGTCGGTCCAGGCGCCTTTAAAAAATGGCTGCGCGGAAAAACCGATGACAGGCAATGTCAGCAACAGACTTAGCCAGCGAAAAAAGGTTTTGAAGCTATCGCTGATTCCCCACCAGTCCCCGCCATACAGCGCTAGTGCAAACATCATAATTTGCATACCAAATAAGCCGGCGATACCGATCTGACGTATCAGCTGTTTACGTTGATTTTCGTAGATTTGTTGTTGTGTGGCTGGATCGTATGGATGTGCCAGGTAACCAATACTGGAGATCGCCTGCAGAATATCGCTGAGCTGGATTTTACTATCATCCCACTCTACATTCGCGCGGTGGGTTGAATAATTGATATTGACCTGAGTGATACCGGGTAACTGACTCAGATATTGTTCATTTAACCAGATACAGGCTGCGCATACGATGCCTTCAATAATCAGGGACACCTGCTTAATGTGCTCAGACTGATTATGCACAAACTGTTGTTGAACAGCAGGATGATCATATACCTTGATCTTACTCAGAAATTCCGGCACAAGTTCCTGGCCGGTAGCAGATTTTTCTTCTCTGAATCGGTAATAGTCTTCATTGCCAGATTTGATAATGGCATCAGCTACTGCCTGGCACCCACTACAGCACATGGGCTGCTGCTGCTGATCAATTTCTACAGTGAGTTCGCTGCCATTAAGTGGTAACCCGCAATGAAAACAGCTCTGCTGGCTTTTTGTCAGGCCTTGCATTATCTTAACTTCGGTGTCTTGGGACATCTAAAAAATAACCATAAATCTTACAATAAAATTATAAATACGGAGGCAATATGTTCAATCTTACCCACGCGCCGGGCCTTATCATTAATCCAAAACAGGAATGGCAAAAAATAAGCCAGGAAGACAATAATATTCCCGGCTTGCTGTATGGCTATGTCCTGATTCTGGCGCTGATCGGTCCAGTAGCCGGATACTATGGCACTACCACTTCCGGTTGGCAAATCGGCAGTCGCGAAGCCGTTAAATTAACCAGTGAAAGCGCAATTACCTTAGCGGTCATGTATTACCTGGCTGTCGTCATAGCCGTAGTTGGCCTTGGATTGATGGTGCGCTGGATGTGCAAAACCTATGGTGGTAATACTTCTCTCAATCGTTGTATCGCTCTGTCTGCTTATGTGGCCACGCCTATCTTTCTTGTCGGTTTTATCGAATTTTATCCGGTACTCTGGGTTAATCTTTTGTTTGGTCTGATTGCTTTGGCACTCTCCGTTTTCCTGCTTTACACAGGAGTACCGGTTTTGATGGACATCTCTAAAGACAAGGGATTTTTGATGTCCAGTGCTTTACTCGCGCTCGGGCTGGTCGTGTTAGTGAGCTTACTCGGCATAACCACACTAATGTGGGGGTTTGGTTTTCATCCCCAGTTTACAAATTGAGAATTTTAAATTACAAATTCATTTGGTATTGATATCATACCGATGCCACGAAATGGTTAACTCAAGTTAGCCATTTTTTTTTGCTTTTTGAGATGAAACATTCGACAATAAATAATCATATTAGCACTTTCTTATCTATTAATCTGGAATAAATATGTCTAACCAACCTACAACCGAACAATATAATTATAAGGTGGTTCGACAGTTTTCAATTATGACCATTATATGGGGAATAATTGGTATGACTGTTGGAGTCACCATTGCAGCGCAGCTGGCCTGGCCAGCTTTAAACTTTGATTTACCCTGGTTTTCGTTTGGTCGTCTCAGACCGCTGCATACCAATGCCGTGGTTTTCGCCTTCGGTGGCTCGGCACTTTTCGCGACGTCATATTACGTGGTTCAGCGTACCTGCTACGCATCTCTATTCTCGCCAAAACTGGCGAGTTTTACTTTCTGGGGCTGGCAAGCAGTTATCGTTTCTGCCGTAATTACCCTGCCACTGGGTTATACCTCCAGTAAAGAGTATGCCGAACTGGAATGGCCTATTGATCTACTGATTGGTGCGGTGTGGGTGTCTTACGCTGTAGTTTTCTTTGGCACCATCGTGAAGCGCAAGGTCAAACATATCTATGTAGCAAACTGGTTTTATGGTGGTTTTATTATCACCGTAGCTGTACTACATATCTTTAACAGCATGGCTTTGCCTGTCGGCTATCTCAAGTCATACTCCATGTACTCAGGTGTACAGGATGCAATGGTTCAATGGTGGTATGGACATAATGCCGTAGGCTTTTTTCTGACTGCCGGCTTCCTTGGTATCATGTATTACTTCATTCCCAAGCAGGCAAACCGTCCAGTTTATTCCTATCGCCTGTCCGTCGTGCATTTCTGGGCGCTGTCGTTTACCTATATCTGGGCAGGCCCTCACCACCTGCATTACACCGCATTGCCTGACTGGACTCAGTCTCTGGGTATGGTGATGTCACTGATTCTGCTAGCTCCAAGCTGGGGTGGCATGATCAATGGCATCATGACTCTATCAGGCAGCTGGGAAAAATTACGATCTGACCCTATTTTGAAGTTCCTTATTGTTTCGGTATCTTTTTACGGTATGTCTACATTTGAAGGCCCTATGATGGCCATCAAAACGGTTAACGCTCTATCTCACTATACCGACTGGACGGTAGGTCATGTGCATTCTGGCGCCTTAGGTTGGGTGGCCTTCATCTCAATTGGCTCTATGTACTATCTGATTCCCCGCCTGTTTGGTCGTGAAGTCTATAGCCCCAGGCTAATAGAAACTCATTTCTGGATATCAACTATCGGTGTAGTGCTATACATCACCTCCATGTGGATTTCTGGCATTATGCAGGGCCTGATGTGGCGTGCGGTTAACGATGACGGTACGCTTACTTATAGCTTTGTCGAATCTGTACAGGCAATGCATCCATTTTATGTGATTCGTCTTCTAGGAGGAATTTTCTTCCTGTCGGGTATGTTTATTATGGCTTATAACCTGATCAAAACTATCGCAGGTGCTAAACCTGCTGAAGCTTTAATCCCTGTCCCCGCTGCGCATTAGGAGATAATCACATGTCAATTCAAGATAAAGTTGAAAAGAATATCGGCCTGCTGATTATATTGGTCATCTGTGCCATCAGTGTTGGCGGCTTGGTTCAAATCGTGCCTCTATTTTTCCAGACCAGTACTACATTGCCGGTTGAAGGCTTAAAACCCTACACAGCTTTACAACTGTCAGGGCGTGATATCTATATCCGCGAAGGCTGTGTTAGCTGTCATTCACAGATGATCCGTCCTTTTCGTGCAGAAACCGAACGTTATGGCCATTATTCTACGGCGGGTGAATTCATCTATGATCGCCCATTCCTGTGGGGGTCAAAACGTACTGGGCCTGATTTGCAGCGGGTCGGTGGACGTTACTCTGATGACTGGCACAGAGCGCATCTAAATAATCCGCGCGATGTGGTTCCTGAATCCATCATGCCATCCTATCCCTGGCTGGAGAAGAATAAACTGGATAC
>JBNKPX010000100.1:0-11579 GCA_050295575.1 Gammaproteobacteria bacterium
ACTTATGCTTGCTTACGACCGTAAATCCGCTTGCTGACATGTGAGCTCAGTTTATTCACCCCCGGGAAATGGGATCACCATATCCGGCTGGTTAATAGTGGACTTTGGTTAGTCCTTATATTCCTCTGACGTATTCTTATTGTACTATCGAGTTTA
Organism: Gammaproteobacteria bacterium; assembly: GCA_050295575.1. Classification (GTDB taxonomy): domain Bacteria; phylum Pseudomonadota; class Gammaproteobacteria; genus JACNJF01. The sequence continues at coordinate 157 of JBNKPX010000100.1, forward strand.
TTTTGCTCGCATACTATCAACAATTTAACAGACATCTATTAATTAAATTTATTAAGCTTATTAGTATATACGCAATAGTTGCTATTTGAAATTTAACGCGATAGCGATCTGCAGGGCAATATATATCCTATTTACTCACGATAAAAGCGCAATTTCGACATCTGTCCAATGCCGGGATTGAATGAATTACGGGGATCAATTTTACGATAAAAATCAGCCAGCGCTGGTTTTGCACAATAAAGGTGACCTACATTATGTTCTGCTGGATACTCGGCACCCCGACTATCCAGCAGTTCCAGCATGGCTTTTTTCAGGGCTTTAACATCCACGCCCTTCTTAACAATATAATCCTGATGCAGCACATGACACAGAAAATGCCCATAATACAGACGATGCAGAATCTTATCGTTTATCTCTGGGGGTAGATTTTCTAACCAGTTTTGCTCATTGCGCCTGAGTGCTATATCCAGTGCCAGTATGTCTTCAACCTTATGATGATGAACCGCCTGATAGCGGATAGCAGCCCCGGCAGCGGCAAAGCGGTGCAAGCCCGCAATACGAGCTTCACGATCATCACAAATAAAGTAATCACCTTCTGAAGTAGTGAAAAACTGCTTAAGGTAATCTTCCGCTTCAGCAATCCCATCATCATGAGTCTTGAGAATAAGATGATGCTCATATCGATTGCGCCATTCCTTCATTCGTTTTGGTAATAAATCAGGCCATAACCGACTGAACAGTTGCAATGATCGATCAACAATATTTTTGGGTAACCATGTAAGCCTGTTTAAACGCGCATCTATGGCACCTTTTATTGCAAACATGGTGGGCAATTTATCAGTTCCTAATTTGTCGATCATCAACACGGTATCTTTTCCATAGACCTCGGCAATGTCGAAAGTCTCTCGATGCAGATATTCTGCACTGACCGGCAATGTTTTAAACTGGCTAAGCATATGACGACGAAGCTGAGTTAAATCGGCGCTATCGTTGCTGCCTATATAGAAAACCTTTTCAGACCTGTTTATAGGATAGGTATCCAGACGCACTGCAAACACAGCAAGCTTGCCTGCACATCCCGCTGACTCATAAAGACGTGATTTATCCGCATTAAAGCGTGCAGGTGTATCAGCCTGTATATCTCTCACCCGTTTTACATACTCAGTATCTGAAGCCTTTCCCTGACTATCAATTACTTCATCAGGCGAGTATTGACCTGCTTGCAACCGGGTTAGAATTTCTTCTGCACTATCACCCAGCTCAATACCCAGATGATTCACCAGCTCCACCTCACCCTCAGCTGTCACTTGAGCAAATAGAGACAGCTCGGTATAGGAAGGACCGCGCTCAACCAGCGAACCACCTGAATTATTACAAACCCCGCCCACGATGGAAGCACCAATACAGGACGAACCTATCACCGAGTGGGGCTGCCGCTTTAACGGTTTCAGCAGTTTCTCCAGTGCAAACAATGTAGCACCAGGGAAACTGATGACCTGCCGCCCTTCATGCAGAATCTGGATAGCATTCATGCGCCGTGTATTAATCAATACCACTTCACGATCATAGGTCCCTTTGGGTGTAGAGCCTTCGGTCAGCCCGGTATTCGCCGCCTGCATAATGACTATTTTATCCGCAGCAATGCAGGCTTTTAAAACCTGCCATTGCTGCAGCAAGGTTAACGGCTGAACCACCGCCAGCACCTCGCCCTCTCCAGAACGAAAGCCTTTACGAAAGCGCTCGGTTTTATGGGCAGCCGTCATAACATGACGGCTGCCCACAATCTGAATCAATTCATCGATTAGTGATTGCTGACTCATGGTTAATTGCCATAAGCCACCGAGGGTAACCAGGTTACCAACTGCGGAAAAGCGAACACCAGTCCCAGTCCAATCAGCTGTAAGAATATAAAAGGTACTACCCCACGATAGATATCAGTCAATTTGACTTCGGGTGGACAGACGCCTTTCAGATAAAAAAGTGCAAAACCTACCGGTGGTGTTAAAAATGAGGTTTGCAATGTCACCGCAACCAGTAGCGCAAACCAGACCAGATTCGGGTTATCAACCACACCAAAACCATCCACCTGTAAATCCAGCCCACCAATAACAGGTCTTAGTAGAGGCAACATGATCAGGCTGATCTCTATCCAGTCGAGGAAAAACCCTAACACAAACACCATCAATAAAATCACGCCAATTAGCACATACGGCCCAAAACCTAAACCCGTAAGAGAGGATTCGATCAATTCATCACCACCACATTCACGTAGCACCAATGCAAATACGGTAGCTCCCACAAAAATCGCAAAGATATAGGCTGAGGTATTCATTGTGTTTAACACCACCTCTTTCAATACCGCCCAGTCAAGACGCTTATACGCAGCTGAAAGCAGTGTCGCACCTAAAGCACCAATACCAGAAGCTTCTGTCACGGTGGCCATGCCCATAAAAATCGAACCCAACACGGCAAGAATTAATATTGCAGGTGGGACAATATCCAGCATAACCTGCATAATATCCTGTAAAACAATAGGTTTATAATCTGCTGCTAATGGCGCATTTTCCGGTTTTAGCCGGCCATAGATCAAAATATACACAATGTATAAAACGCCAAGAATAATGCCGGGAAATACAGCGCCCATAAACAGATCCCCCACCGATACACCTAGCTGATCCCCCATAATAACCAGCATAATTGACGGCGGAATAAGAATGCCCAAACAACCCGATGCAGCAACTGTGCCTAATGCCAATGGTTTGTGATACTGCTGATTTAGCATCACAGGGATAGACATAACACCCAGCAGCACCACTGAGGCCCCTATAATGCCGGTAGAAGCCGCTAGAATAATACCAATCAATGTCACAGTGATGGCGAGACCGCCCTTGACCCTGCCAAACAGCTTTTGCATGGAAAACATCATACGTTCGGCAACGCCGGATTTATCCAGCATCAACCCCATAAAGATAAACATCGGTAATGCCACCAGCACCCAGTTATCCATGATGCCGAAGATGCGACCGGTGAGTAATCCCAGCGTGTTGTAGTCCAGACCTGTCATCGTCCAGTCCATACTATCCGTCCAGTAGGCGACACCGGCAAAGCCAACACCTACTCCAGCCAGTACCCAGGCGACTGGAAAGCCGGTAAATAACAGCGCGATGAAGGTTACAAACATCGCGATAACTAAATAATTTTCAGGTTCAAGATGCATTTGAGTCTCCCCCATCAGTTGAATTCTGATCCTGATCTGCAGGCTTCAGATGAAAGAAACTACGTATCGCCGAGACCCTGCCTGGATAAAGCTCTTCAGGTTCTTTACCAATATGCATCAACAACAGAACCTCCTGAATTAAGCGAGCCAAAGCGGCGATAAACATTAATACTGCCGTCATTGGCACAACTGATTTAATTACCCATCGATAAGGTAATCCAGTAGGATTCGCAGAGGATTCATTAACTCTAATGGCTTCGATAGCCCAGCCCAGACTATGATCAAATAGCACCCATAGGAACGGCATCAATAAAAATAAAATCCCCAGTATTTCCAGAATATGCTGAGTCTTACGTGGCAGATTCATATGTACAATATCCACCCGAATATGAGAATCGTTGGTGATGGAATAAGCCATACCAAACATAAAGGCAATCGAATAAAGGTGCCAGATTAATTCTTCTAACGGCACCAGGCCATGATTAAAACCGTATCGCAGCACTACCTGAACCAGTATCACCCCTACCAGTATCACATTAAACCAGGCCGTGGTTTCTGCTACCCGTTTCACAATGGCGTTTAACAATACGACTACAGGTATTTGATATTGCTGCTGTTGAAGATTTGAAGCACTCATACCACATCCTCCGAATTAAAAATAATCGCAGCGGAACAGATCCGCTGCGATAGCCTGTTGCTACAAATTATTTTTCAATACGCTTTGTGCCAGGACGAGGTAAAAAGGCCCATTCGTTCCAGATTTTGTAATCTGCACGAAAAGCCTGCAGGTTGTCATAAATACGTTTGAACTCAGGATCTTTAGCACCCTCTTCGGCCACTACTTCATCCCATTTCGCCTTAAACTGATTTAACATCTCGTCTGACCAGTAGCGATTCTCTACACCATTTTTCAGATTCTTTTTCATCTCAGGGAACTGGATAGCCTCACCCAGAGCCAGACCATCCAGCATGGCCGCCTTACAGCCCATCTCAATAACTGCTTGCTGCTGTTTATCCATGCTCTTCCAGGTATCTTTGTTGATAATCAGATCAAACATGGTTGCAGGCTGATGCCATCCAGGGAAGTAGTTGTATTTAAGAATCTTATAAAAGCCAAGCAGCTTATCGATGGCTGGCATAGAAAATTCGGTAGCGTCAATAGCCCCTTTTTCCAGCGCCGGGAAAATTTCCTTGGATGGCAGCAATGAGGTTGAAACACCCATCTTTTCCATCACCAGAGCACCCAGACCAAAAAATCTCATACGCAGACCTTCCAGATCTTCTGGCTTATCGATAGGTTTAGAGAACCAGCCAGAGGTTTCAGGGGCTATGATTGAACAGGGAACCGAATGCACGTTGTATCCCGCATTATCATAAACTTCCTGCCATAACTTACGACCATCACCATAATAAACCCAGGCAAGAAATTCAGGAGCATCAGGCCCAAAGGGAACCGCAGAAAAGATAGCGCCTTTTTGCCCCAGTAAACCGGTGTTGTAGCCCGGTGTTGTCCAGCCCGCGTTAACCTGACCCTTGGATACCGACTCCAGCATCTCCTTAGGCGGAACCAGCTTACCTGGCTCATAAATCTTGATCTTAACCGAGCCGCCAGATAATTCATTGACGTGTTCTGCCAGCCATTTAGGTGTAGATCCCAGACCCGTTAAATGAGTACCGAACCAGACGGGTACCTTAAGCAATACTTTTTTCGCTGCATACACAGGACTCGCTGACAGCATCACTGTCAACGCAGCCACACTGCTTATAGCTATTAAGGACTTCTTCATTCTTTTGTTCCTCTCAGGTTGTTTAATTATATGAATTAAATGCCAACACTAACCATTTGGTAAACTGGTAAGTCCAATTAATTCTGTTGTTAAGTTTTCAAGAAGTCAAGGGTAAATAGAAACAGCAAAAGACTTTCAATCCCTTTACAAATAAATAATCGCCAGGGATATTTTCAAACAATTACTTATAAGCAATTGTTTAACTTGATAAATTTATATTCTCATATACATTTATACAGCGAATAAATGAGCTTGATTTAGCTAAAGAATTAAAAATTATATGTTTGAGGCTTGTAACAAAAGATTATACAGATACAATTCAGTAAATTGGTCTTACCAATATCAGGAATGAATAGGAAAATAAATGAAGAAAACCACTCTGTCTGATCAGATCACTACTCAGTTAGAGCAGATGATCGCGGATGGCTCGTTAAAACCCGGAGAGCGCCTACCCGCCGAGCGAAAACTCTCGGAACGCCTGGGGGTATCTCGTCCTTCTCTACGTGAAGCGATTAAAAATCTCGCCAGTAAAGGCCTGGTGACCTCGCGTCACGGGGGCGGCACCTATATCAGCGAAGCACTGGAAGACGGTATAGTCGACCCCCTGCTTGAAATACTGCAGAAGCATCCTGAATCTCGCTATGACGTACTTGAGGTACGCCATGCGCTGGATGGTCAGGCAGCCTATTTTGCTGCCATACGAGCGACTGATGTAGATCGCTACAATATCCAGAAAGCCTTCGAACGCATGGCTGGCCTACACCACAATAGCAAGAACCCCATGGATGAAGCAATGGCTGATGCAGCCTTCCATCTATCTATCACTGAAGCTTCGCATAATATTGTATTACTGCACACCATGCGCAACCTGTTCACGGTACTGCAACGTACTATCAAACACAATCTGGACAAGCTATATTCTATCCCCAGAGTTTTCGAGCCGCTATCTGCACAGCATGAACAACTGATGCAGGCGGTAATCCAGGGAGACCCGGATGCAGCACGCCATGCCGCGCAAACTCACCTGGTATTTGTTGAAGAATCGTTACAAAGCATTGACCAGGAACAGGCTCGCCATGAGCGCTTCCTGCGCCAGGCATCCATCCTTAACCCTGCGGAGTCCAAATAATGTCCCAACCCCAGGAAATCTATTTTTTCGGCACCTGCCTGATCGACCTGCTCTACCCCAAAGCCGGATTAGCCGGTATGCAACTGATTCGCAAGGCAGGTATCCGCGTTATCTACCCAGATAATCAAACCTGCTGTGGTCAGCCTGCCTTTAATTCAGGCTATCGTGATGAAGCTCTGGATGTAGCTCGCCAGCTGCTAAGCTGTTTTCCCAGAGATATTCCTGTTGTGGTTCCTTCGGGTTCCTGTGCTGGAATGATCAAACACCACTGGCCAGAGCTCTTTGAAGGCGAACATGACGAAGCCGAAGCTAAAGCAGTTGCCGCACGTACTTATGAACTCACCGAATTTCTGGTGAATAGCCTGCAACTAAAACTCAAGGACCTTGGTAAACCCACCAAAATTGCCATTCACACCTCCTGCTCTGCACGTCGTGAAATGGGTGTGGCACAGCATATAGAAACTCTGGTAGGTCAGTTAGATCAAGTTGAACTACTCACTCAGGAACGCAAACCCGAATGCTGTGGATTCGGTGGCACATTCGCAGTAAAGCAGGGTGATATATCTGGCGCCATGGTAAAAGATAAAACCGATAGCCTGCGCGCCACAGGAGCTGAGCGAGTCATCTCACAGGATTGCGGCTGCCTGATGAATATCGGTAGCGCGTTTGAAAAGCAGGGCAATGGTCCGGACACTCAGCATATTGCCGAATTCTTACTGGAGCGTTGTTATGAATCAAACTGAAGCCTTTACCAGCCGTATAGACGACGCCCTGCACAACGATCAGGCGCGACGCAACTTCCGCACAGCAATGACGGGGCTGATGGACAAACGTGCAGAGTCATTAAGCGACGACAGCGAACTACAGGCTTTACGCGATCAGGCAGCGGCAATCCGAGCCTATTCATTAAAGAACCTGCCCGAGCTACTGGAGCAGCTGGAAGCCAAAATGACCGAAAATGGCATTCAGGTGCACTGGGCTTCAAATGGTGCCGAAGCCAATGAGATCATATACCAGATACTGAAACAGGCTGATGCCAAATCACTGGTAAAAGGAAAGTCGATGGTTTCGGAAGAAAGCGAGATGAATGACTACCTTATTAAACGCGATATAGAAGTCATCGAATCAGATCTGGGTGAATTCATTATCCAGCTGGCACATGAGCCACCTTCGCATATCATCGCACCCGCTATCCATAAAAACCGCATCGAGGTTGCCGAGTTATTTCATAAGCACTTCCCAGAGCTGGGTTACTCGGAAGATATCGAAGAAATGACTGCGATGGCACGTAAGATTCTACGTGATAAATTCGCTAATGCCGATGCAGGCATATCCGGAGTTAACTTTGCAGTGGCTGAAACCGGCACTATCTGTCTGGTCGAAAACGAAGGCAATGGTCGCCTCAGCACTACAGCCCCTAATATTCATATAGCCATCACCGGCATCGAAAAAGTCATTGCAAAATTATCGGATGTACCACCCTTGCTGAACATTCTGACTCGAACCGCCACCGGGCAGCCGATATCCACCTATTTCAATATGATCAGCCATCCACGACAGGAGAATGAAAAAGATGGTCCGCAACAGGTACATCTGGTCTTGCTGGATAACCGACGCTCTGAAATCCGCATGGATGATGAATTACTCGACGTGCTACGTTGTATTCGCTGCGGCACCTGCATCAATCACTGCCCGGTATATGTACAGCTGGGTGGCCATGCCTACGGCACTACCTACCCCGGCCCGATAGGTACCGTACTCGAACCGCAACGCATGGGTATAGATAAAATCGGCACCCTCACCTCAGCCTGTACACTGTGTGGCGCCTGCGGTGAAGTATGTCCTGTACGTATTCCACTACCCAAACTGATCAATCGCCTAAGAGCAGAATCGGTGAATGCACAAAGATCGGATGCGCACGTCGAAGGCAAAGGTAGTCTGCGCAAGAACAAAGAATTAATGAGCTGGACAATATGGAAAACCCTGTACGCACACCCAGCCATGTATCGAACATTTCGCTGGTTTGCAACTCGACTACGCTTTCTAACACCTTCCAATGTCGGTGCATGGACGCGTTACCGAAGCGCACCAAAACCAGCCGCAAACAGTCTGCAGGAACTGGCACGCAAAGAGGGCTTTGAACATGAGTAATGCACGCGAAACCATTCTGGCCCGTTTACGCGAAAGTCGACAGCCAGAGAGCACTGCCCCAGAACGCTATCTACCCTCTTATGGCTGGAGTCAGGAAGAAAAAGAACAGCGTTTTACAAAATGTATGAGCGCTGTACATACAGAAGTCGTCAACCTCAAAGGCAAAAGCTGGGTAGACTGGATTAACCAGCAATTACCACAAAGAGGAATCAAGCGGATTCTCGTCGGTGATACCGACCAGGCACAATCATTAAAATCCTGTGCTGATGAATCATTACAGTTTAGAGAATACAATCAATCCATCGAAAGCTGGAAACCCGAATTATTTCAGGATGTAGATGTAGGCCTGACAGGCACACTTGGCGCTATCGCAGAAACCGGCAGCCTGATCCTGTGGCCAGATGCCGCCGAGCCACGCCTGATGTCATTGGTACCACCCGTACATATTGCACTGGTCAAAGCTGACAGCATTTATGAATCTTTCGCACAGGTGGTGCTAGAGCAGAACTGGGCACAGCAGATGCCAACTAATGCCTTATTGATTTCTGGGCCGTCTAAAACTGCTGATATTGAACAGACGCTGGCGTATGGGATACATGGGCCGCAGCAGTTGATTGTGTTGATTATTGATTGAGACTGCATTCAAACCTAGCGTAATGCTTACAACTTCTGTTTGATGTTATAGCGCAGCATTATCTAGTGGCAATATGTTAATCCGGTATTCTATATTCAAACAATCCGGGGGCAGATCACAATTTACTCTAATATTAGAATATTCTGTGATCTGACCCGAATGGCACTTACTTAAGCAAAAAATTGTCTTCGCGAGTACCCAAAGGGCATAAACTACGCGCGGCGATCTCTAAACAGTGCGGAGGCCATCTGCTGAAAGAGATTAGACCCCTTGCTTCCGTAAACGCTACATCCTTGTAGCACTCCTGCCTCGTCGCAAGCTCGGCTCTGGCTTCCTCGGCTCTAGCGTCCTGCTTCGCTCTCGACAATAGCTCCTGCATTGTTCTACCTTCGCTCATCCTTGAGCTCGTACCTCCTCCCTCCCTGGAGTCGTGCTTCGCCCTAACACCTACATCCATATAGGCGTCCTCGATGACGTCGTGTTAGCCTTAAGTAAGTGACATTATGATCTGATCCCGTTTTTGCTACTGGCTCCCACTCACCAATTTTAACTTCTGCACGCTTTAAATAGACCGATTCTCCCAGCCTGGCTGTCAAGTCTTCAGCGTATTGTGAAAGTTCTTCATTGTTCATTTTTATGCATAATCGCCGCGCTCACCGGCTTGTTCGAAGAAATGCATTTTTAGGCAACCATTCTCTAATAGTGTTGTGATGTACTGACCACGCTTCCCACGTTGTTTGCGCCCATTCTCTAACAATGGCTTTGTGCTCTTTTGCCGACCCAGCTTTATAAACATCGGCCGCCGTAATTGAGCCAAAACTTTGTGGTGGCTCAAGAAAAATAAATGAGTGTTTATCCTTACCAGCTTTCAGCATGGCGTCATTAGCATTTTCGGCTGTTAGTCCATGCTCTAAGAACAGGCAAAGCCTAATCAAGTGTACGCCCACTGACTGTATACTCTGGCGGTCTGTTGAGCCTGGATGCTGGACTGCGTAGGCATCAACGGTCAATCGATGAACTTCAAAATATGTAGGGTCACTATATTCGCGAGCTAACACCTCAGCGTAAACTGACCAGCAGCCTGATGACGAACTCATGTAGCGATGCACGGGGCCATCCATATCGGGATACAAACCACCACAACTAAAACACTGACAAGTATTCATATCTGCATTTGCCTAAGGTTAAAACTCAGCCGCGCTGCTTTTAGTCGGCTGGGTCGATTTGTTAGCTGTATTTAGATTGCGTTGCATAACTCTAGCAAGTTGTTAAAGCTTTTTAGTGCACCGGGATGTTCAGCACCACCAACCAATATGCAATCAATGCCAGCACTCTTCGCACCACCAAGGTCTCTTCGCGGGGAGTCACCGACCACAATGGCTTGAGATTTCTCTATTCCAAGTTGGCTCAACACTAACTCAAAGGGCCTCGGCGATGGCTTAACCATACCATGATCGGAGGAGAACGAGATCGCGGAAAACAGGCCTGAAATACCCGCGCGCTCGAACTCTTTTAACCATGCTGTTTTTGGTGCCCAGATGTCGATAACGGCTGCCAACGTAAAGCGTTTCCGCAATTCATGAAGTGCTGCGGCGTATTCTTTGGGGATAGAACCAAGTTCGTGAAATGCGAAGGTATTAATGATTTTTTTGATCTCATCTCCGCACAAAGTTTTATCGGTAACATCGCGTATTGCACTTTCCAGAGATGGAAAACTATGCCGATAGTTTTCGTCTGGGTACCGAGCGTCCAGGTACTCGTACACAGCCCGCACAATCATATTAATCTCAACTTGAGGGAGTTTTCCGCCTATCTTGGAATAGTGCACCGAGAAATCTTCGGAATCGCCGAATCTATCCTCGCCAAACATAAATGTGCTGTTCATATCAAGCAGCAATGCTTTTTTCCCTACGAACACGATGGGGCTCCATTTTTTACATCTAACGCCTGCCATCATTCGCGAGCGTTAGCGAGTCGAAATGAATGACATTGTTATGCGATACTCTCATATTTCTAAAACCATATCCGGTACAAACTCTTCGTTTGGCTCATCCGGATACCCTCTTGGATTACACAGTACTCTAGTATTTCCTATCATATAGTCTTTTTGAGTGTGCAAATGACCATGAACCCATAGATCAGCGCCTGAATTGGCCACAAAATCATCAAGATCTGACGCATAAGCCGCACTTAGAATGTCTTCTCTATAGTGCTCTGGAATAGAATGCCGGCTTGGTGCATGGTGTGTAACGATAACTAGTTTTTGATTTTGATTTTTTTCTACTTCTTCTTTTAACCAATTAATGGATTTATAATGAATTCCCGCCGTATCAATGGATCTTAATTTTCGATATGTTGGGCTTATTCTTATTTTTTTATAATCAGTCATTACCTGAGTCACTTCGTATCCCGCTATGCGGGGATCACCAAACAATTTGAAATCAGTCCACAACGTACAGCATAGAAAAGTTACACCGTCTATTGTTATAGCTTCATTTTCCAATA
>JBNKPX010000101.1:0-11108 GCA_050295575.1 Gammaproteobacteria bacterium
GCCATCAAAACCTTTGTTGCGCAATGGAATGAAGAGACTATTGTCGAAGGTTGTCAGCGTGAGCTGAAACGCGGTGGCCAAATCTACTTCCTGCACAACGAAGTTAAAAGTATTGAAAAAACCGCATCCGAACTCGAACAACTCATCCCCAATGCGCGCATAGGTATTGCTCACGGACAGATGAACGAGAAGGAGCTGGAACAGGTAATGCTGGATTTTTACCACCACCGCTGCAACCTGCTGGTGTGTACCACCATCATCGAAAGCGGTATCGACGTACCCACCGCCAATACGATTTTCATCAATCGTGCGGATAAACTTGGCCTGGCACAGCTACATCAGATACGTGGACGAGTAGGACGCTCACATCATCGTGCTTTTGCCTATATGATCACGCCACACCCCAAATCCATGACCAGCGATGCGCGCAAAAGACTACAGGCAATAGAATCACTGGAAGATCTGGGCGTGGGATTCACCCTGGCTTCACATGACCTGGAAATTCGTGGTGCTGGTGAATTACTGGGCGATGAACAAAGCGGACAGATCACTGAAATCGGTTTCACACTGTATTCTGAACTGCTTGAGCGTGCGGTAAAATCGCTCAAGTCGAATAAAAATCTGGGCGATGATCAACCATTGATGCGGGCATCCGAGATTGACTTCCATATCCCGGCGCTGATTCCCGAAGATTATATTCCCGACGTACATCATCGTTTAATCGAATACAAACGCATTGCAACCGCCAGCGACGATAATCAAATCAAAAACCTGAAAATGGAGTTGATCGATCGTTTTGGTTTGCTGCCGCAACCTTTGCAGAACCTGTTTCGTATTTCAGAAATGAAATTAATCACTCGCTCTATTGGTATACAAAAAATTGATTTTGGGGCAGTATCAGGCAAAATAATTTTTACCCAACAACCAAATATCGATCCAATGAAAATCATCCAGTTGATTCAGAAATATCCGCAAAAATACCAGTTCGACGGCAAACAAACCTTAACCGTTTTACAACTGCAGGAAGATCTGGATGAACGTTTTACCCAATTGCATCAATTACTCAAAGGTTTCACTACCCATGATTAAGATCTTTCACCTCCTATTACTAGGTTCGCTTGTATTATTCAGCAATACCTTATTCGCTCAGAATCAAAGCGGAGATAAGGAGATGAAGTACTACGACGTAGAAATCATAGTATTCAGAAATGACAAGGTTCCTCGCAGTCACGAGCTCAACCTGCCCACACCGTCAGCTAACGTCGATGTGAATGCACTGGACTTATCCAGTCCAAAAAGTATTAAACAGGCCAAAGCAAGGGGGATCACTGCGCTTAAACCCGAAGAACTACGCTTAATTAACAAGGTACAGGGCATCATTAAATCCAGTAGATACACCCTGTTATTGCATACCGGCTGGCGCCAGCCTGGCAATGATGAAAAAAACAGCATACCCGTATGGATTAAGGGAGGCAGGGTATACAGCGATGGCTATTCATCCATAGACCAGTTTCAGGAAATGAAAAATATCGCCCCAGCAAACGAATTTCAAGACGAATCGTTAGAGCAGGCAAATCCAGTCCCGGAAAAACGGCTCAATGCGCCCAAAGGCCTGTATGAACTGGAAGGGCAGATAACCGTCACTCTGTCACGCTACCTGCATACTCATGTAGAACTGGTGTTGAGAAAACCGGCAACCCCGGTCGAGTTATTGCAACAAAATGCCGAACCTTCAATGCTGGATGAGAATCAGGTTATTGAAGGGCAGTTATTGCTCAATTACGGGCTTAACGAAAAACGCCGTATGCGCAGTAAAAAACTTCATTACCTCGATAGTCCCCAGTTTGGCATGCTGGTATTGATAACACCTTATGTAGCTGCAAAACCAGCACTTCAGGAAGAATCCATCAGTGATTCAGCCTCCAAGACTACGACACCTGTAATAGAAAATAACCCGGCCGAGGGCTAGTAAGGCCGTTGGCGTGGCGATCCGTAAATATCATTACCGATAATAAATGGTGGGGCACGCCCTACCAGCTCTTCAATCAATGCCAGCTCGACATCAGTGTGATTGATAAAAGGGGCGGGGCGGATCACCTGATCACCTTTACCCGGCAGTATGTACAACGCCTGATCATGATGTTTTGAAATCACCTGCTGCTGAATATTAGGGTCTTCGCTTGAAGCGATCAAGGTATGCCCATAACAGGTACATACATAACTCTGCTCAGGATCTGATTCTACATAGATACCTGTTCCACGAATACCAATAGTAGAAGTCAAGGTGGAAAGGCGACGTGGTTGGCTACTTTTCCCAAATACCGACAATAATTTTCCAGAAATCATACGCAATCCACTAATCAGGAAGTTTTCACCTCTTAACTGTAATTCACTATTACTACGCAGAATGAACGCATCGCTACCAACCACAAAAATTACACGGCTATTTGAGCCTGTCTGAATCAGTGAATTTGCTCTAACCTGAGTATCAATATCTGCACGTTGGCCATCGATAATAACCATGCCCTGAAGTTTGTAGATAGAACGCCCTGGTGGTAGTTTTGCGGGGATGTCTCCCATCGCAAAAGCGGGATTAAGCACGGCTATATTGCTTACAGCTGAAAAAACACCCAGACCAAGAGCCCTGAGCAGGAATTCTCTTCTTGGGTCATCATGCGTTTGATTCATAACAATACCTTAGATAGGTTGTGCGAATCAGCATACCCTATTCATGCATAAATAAAAATTCATCTATGTATTTCTTTTGTAACTTGTTGTTTTCAACTTAAACAGGCAAACTAGCTTTCACAGATTCATAATTAGCAGGCTCTCATATTGAAGACTCTAGTCAAGTTTGTTGTCATACTTTGCATAGTGACCGCTCTGCCTCTTAACTTACATGCAGCAGACCCAGAGGCTGTTTAACCTGCAACTTACACTCGCCAATGAAGATTTGAGCGTAGTATAGACAATAGCTATATAAAGTTGGCCGGCTCGGTTCGCTCAATGCTGACCATAACGCGAAATTCAGCCCCAATGACCCTAATCTACCAGCGTGACAGACTTCAATACCGATTCTAACAATGTTATTCTCACTATAGGTGCAAACTATTCCGTAGATAGTCATCACTCCATTGATGTATCATATCAGCGTCAGAACTACGATATTTCAGACAGCGCGGATGTCACAGGTAATGTGATTTCTCTCGATTACTTTTACAAATTCTAATTCATGACTTTACTACAATTACGCGTACCACTATTTCTATCTGCCGTACTACTTTCCAGCACAACCCTGGCAGAAAGCCTGTATATCACAGATCAGTTTGAGGTGACCTTACGCAGCGGCACCAGCACCTCGAACAGCATCATATCTATGCTCAAGAGCGGGCAGAAGGTTAAACTGATAGAACAGGATGTAGCGACCCGCTACTCTCTGGTAGAAACCGATGATGGAAAAAAAGGTTATGTTTTAACCCGCTACCTCGATAAGCAGGCATCGGGTCGCGAACGCTTTGATAAATTGCAAAAACAAAGCGAAAAACTCAAAACAACCATTGCAGAATTACGGCTACAGCTTAAAGAATTTAAAGACACAAAAAAAAGTGACGATCAGAATATCAAACAGCTGAATCAGGATTTAACTCAAACCAGGCAAACTCTTGAGCAGCTCAGAGAAGATACCAGCGATACAGTACGTGTACTGGAACAGAATGAAAACTTGCAAACTCGCATAAACGTCCTGGAAAGCGAAAAGAAACTACTATCCGACGAGAATACAAAATATAAGGACAGTACTGCCATGGACTGGTTTGTTCGTGGTGCAGGAATATCTCTCGCCGCATTTTTAATCGGTATTATCGTGACACGTATTCGCTGGAAAAAACGTGATTCCTGGGGGAGTTACTGATGGCTAAAACAGCATCCACCATGCTGGAGCTGGGCACTGCAGCAGCAGATTTCAGTCTACCAGATACACAGGGCAACCTCGTTAGACTGGATGACTACCAGGCTGAACCCCTGTTGGTTGTATTTGCCTGTAATCATTGTCCTTATGTATTGCATATTCTGAAAGAATTTAGCGACATGATGCACGAGTATAAAAAACAGGGTCTAGCTTGTGTGATGATCAACGCCAATGACGTAAGTAATTTCCCGGATGACAGCCCTGACAAAATGCGTGAACTAAGTAGCCAATATCAGTTTTCATTCCCCTACCTTTTTGATGAGAGCCAACAGATAGCAAAAGCTTACAGAGCTGCCTGTACGCCTGACTTTTTTTTGTTTGATCGATCCCACAAGCTATTTTATCGCGGTCAGTTTGACGCTGCACGCCCTGGCAACGACGAGCCTGTGGATGGTCGAGACTTAAGAGCGGCCATTGAAAATATGCTTCAGGGACATAATTCTCCAGAGCAACAACTTCCAGGTCTTGGTTGTAATATAAAATGGAAACCTGGCAATGAGCCCGATTATTGAAGTTAGATCGGGTTTGAGCGACTACACTTTATTTATCAGAAGAAACAATTCCGTCAAGAATGTCATCAATATCATCATTTGACGTAACCTCATCACCCTCTGAATCGACCACTCCAATATCGATATCATCCGAGTAAAGGGATTCTGTCTCATCCTTTTCATTTTGCTCATGATGCTCAGCTACCTTTTCTACAACCTCATCCTGTTTTAGTTTATTATCACTTCCTCCTCCAAACATATTGCCAAACTCAGCTATCATATCGGACATGGTTTTATTGGTAATGGCCAGTTCTTCAGTCAATTGTGCATTCGCAGCTCGTAAAATTTCTATCTGCTCATCTTTCTCACTATCTTCTTTTACCTCTGTAGCCGGTACAGGAGTCAAACTCTTATAGGTATCAATCAGCTCGGCAACGTCAGCGTCCAGAGATCCCAGAGCGTCAGAATCGCGTTTTAAATACAGGTCTATCACTTTCTGGAAAAAACGCTTTTCTGATTTATCTATCGCACTAATCGCTTTTTTTAACTGAGGACCTTCCAGATTATATTTTTCCTTAAGGTAGGATCTGTTCAAATTGTGACGAGATTCTTCCTGATGTTTAATCTGTTCAACCAGTTTTAAGGCTGCTTTACGATCATTTTTTTTCTTTTTAGAGTTGAAATAGAGCCAGCTAATAACACCAATCAATAAAATGACATAGGCTTCAATTATCAAAGAGAAAACAATAGCAGAGATTTCAATCATTTAATGACACCCCAAACTCATCATTGTCCTCCTCATCCATCAGGCTTATGTTTTCTTTGAGTTTTGATTTACGTATATAAGCGAATACACCAAGCCCGATGATAATAATCACTACATTCGCTATAGAGATCATCATGATATTAAACAATAGATTGTTGGCATCTTCCTTAATCTGAGTTTTTATTTCTGGTATCTGTGCATCATTGCTGACTGAGTCTTCAACAACAGGCTTCTCAGGCTCTACAACCTGAGCGGTACTATTTTCCGCCCCAGCCTGTTTAAGCCCCTGAATGGAGTGAGGAGGCATTTCATATGCCAGAGTCTGGCCATCATGAGTTTGTACCTCAACCCTGATCAAAACACGATGCGTCCCATCCTGCTGTGTGGCGTTTAACACTGTCCCCCAACCCCCTTCCTGTGGTGCCACAGGCAGGGGTTGAAGTTGTTTATCAGGCATTTCCAGATTAACAGAAATACTGGCAGTCTCTGGTTTTATATATTCGTCGTGGGGGATAAGATTAAGCGCATAAACGCCCTGTTTATCGGTTTCGGCAATATCAAATTCAATAGGCCAATATACCTTAACACTATATTTTTTACTGCGATTAAAGGTTGAACCATCTGCATGTATTTCAAACTCATTCAATCCCTCAGTTAATGGGGCGGGAATAGTTTGCAGATAAATACCCTTGTCAGCAATATCGAGCGATTTTTTAAGCTTTAGAGGTAATTTTACTGTTGTCATGCCATATTTATGATCAGCATAAAAATTAACAAATTTCAGAAAACTGTTTTTACTGATTTTTTTGCCCCCGTTATGCAACTCAACCTTTAAATTAATTGCATCATTCGGCATCAGATAAGACGGGATATTATCAACCATGAGTTTCAGGTCGGTCACTATCATGACTCGATTATCCGGATCTATTTCGGTGTCCAGCAACCAGGCACCTGGTTGAGGCTTGCTTACCGTGATGAGATCATAGCCTTTATCATGCACCCATTTTACTGTGCCTGTATGTTTGGCCTGTGTAAGGGTATTTTTATCCGGTGTAATCAGACTAATTTTTCTGGCCGATTTATTAAATACCAACAAGGTCATTTCTTTGATACTTTTATCAATCGTAAACTGATTGTCGGTTAAGGGAACCATATCGGGTTCTGTTGCCCGTTCGAACATTTTAAGAAATACACGCTGTAGTTGAGCAGCAGATTTGGCTATCTCAAATGAACCACCCGTTTCAAATGCGATTCTCTTGAGCAGTATTTCATCGGTAAATTGAGACAAGGCAATGGCATGAACAATCACCCCGTTTTTTACTAACCTAGGTAAGGTTTTTGACAGTAATGTGTCGCGTGATTGCTGATTTTTTAAGGCAACCTTTGATACATCAAGCTTTCCATCGGTTAACAGGATCAGGTTACGCCTGGTCCCCGGATCCGGGGTTTCCCAACCACTACTAGCCCGATTAAGTGCTCCATCAATATTGGTAAATTTGCCACGCGAATGTATGGCCTCAGCGCCCTTTACTGCCCTTTGGCGCCAGCTTTCATTGACCTTGGCCCATTTGACTTCCATATTGGTATAACGTCCAAATGTCCACACACCGGCACTGGCTCCACTCGGAATCAGTCCGCTTATCATACGCAACGCCGGTTTCCTCAGATTCTGAGGATCGGTTTTCAGCATACTACCCGAAATATCAATAACTATACGAATATCATCTAGTTGAGCTCTGCATACCTGAGTGCTAACTACAAAAATCGTCAAGCATGAGAGTATGAATAGCATCAGCGTCCTTAGCATGGAAATCTCTCTCACCTTTTATTATGTTATCGTCTCGAAACTTCAGACATTAACTAGAAAAAACATAATTTCCTTATAACGCCCCTAAAATCAGTTTCATCTTAATCCTTTTTTATAAAACAATTTATCTTATACTTATGCGAGTATAGAGAAAAAAAACATGGCTAGCATGCCAGAAAGAGATAAATTATTAAATGAATATCAAATCACCAGTACTTATGACTGGTGCGTTAGGGCATTTCGTACTACTCGTAAGCTACTTAAACTCAATATAAAGCTGCATGATGACTTAAATCAGCCCTGCCGCAAGACTATCGAGCAGGGAGATATCTTCCTGTTCAATCATTTCGCCCGTTTTGAAACCTTTATCCCTCAATATCTAATTTTTGAAGAAACCGGGGACTATTGCCATTCCATAGCATCCAGCGATTTTTTTAATGATAAGCGCTTTGCATCCTTTTTAAGGTCTATCGGTGTGGTTCCGAATACCCTGCCCTCTCTTTTCCCCCTGATGGCACGTGAGATTCTACATGGACGCAAACTGATCATCTTCCCGGAAGGCGGCATGGTTAAGGATAAACGTGTAGTCGATGATAGAGGTGAATTCGGTATTTATTCACGTACCGCGCTGGAAATACGCAAACATCACCGTGGTGCAGCCGTCATCGCTCTGGCTCTGGACGCTTTCAAAACAGCACTATTGCGTGATCATTCCACCGGCAACTACGAAAATATCGAACGCTGGGCTGAGCAGTTAGGGTTTGATTCCCCCGAAAGCCTGATGTTCAAGGCAATAAAACCAACCTCTATCGTACCCAGTAACATTACTTTCTACCCTTTAAGAGTGAACGATAACATTCTTTATCAGGCCGCGCGCCGGGTAAAGAAAGGGATAAATAAACGCTTTGCAGAAGAGCTGATTATTGAGGGTAATCTGTTATTTAAACACACCGATATGGATATCCGCTTTGCCAAACCTTTAATCATATCCAGATACTGGAAGTGGTGGGAAAAATATTTATTACCCAATGTCGTACATAGCTTTCAAAGTCTGGACGAACTATTTACTCTGACGCCAAAATCTGGCCATTGGGGCGGTCGTATCCATTCCATTGGTATGAAAGCCAAATCGAATCGAGTCAGAGATGATTATATGAAGTCCATGTATCAGGCAGTAACGGTCAATCTATGCCATATCGCCTCCTACATCATTTTGCATTGCTACCAGAAAAATATTAGACGCATACCCATCGAGTACTTTCGAAAATTACTGTATGTCTGCATCAAAAAAATACAGCCTCTCGACATACACCTGCACCGTAGCCTTAAAAACCCGGAAGAATATGCCAGTCTGATCGATGGTGACAGCAAACGCTTGCTGCAATTCCTGAAAACAGTAATTGACATGCAACTACTAAGCATAGAAAGCGATGACTATGTACTACAGGATAAGCTGATTGATGAATTTACATTTGATGAAGTACGTACAGAAAATCTGATAAACGTATATGCAAATGAAATCAGACCCTTATCAACGGTTACCAATGTCATCATTAAGACCTTTAAGGAAATCAACAAGGTCAGCGAATTAACAATCGCAGAATATCGATTTGACGATGAGCGGCGCGCTTACCAGTGGGATAAGCAAGAATACAGCAAATCACGCTATGCAGAAATAAACCAGCAGCAAACCTTTACCGAGGATGGAAACTGCTTTCGCCTGATCAGTAAAAATAAAAATGCAGATAGTGTATTACTTGTACATGGTTTTTTGGCATCTCCGGCAGAACTGCGCAGCCTCGGGGAACGTTTGCATCAACAGGGCTTGCATGTTTTTGGTATACGCCTCAAAGGTCATGCCACCTCACCCTGGGATTTGCGCAATCAGGACTGGCAACACTGGGCCGCCTCGGTTCAACGAGGCTTTAAAATTGCAGCGGCCTACAGTAAACAGGTTCATATGATTGGTTTTTCTACCGGAGGACTATTGACATTAAACCAGGCCATAGAATCTCCAGACAGTCGACTTGCTTCAGTTATCTGCATATCAGCGCCGGTTAAATTTCATAATAAAAACCTGAAATTTGTTCCTCTAATACATCATGCGAATAAAATTTCACGCTGGGTGACTGAAGAAGGTTTAATGCCCTTCAGGCCAAACGATACCGAACACCCTGACGTTAACTATATGCATATCCCGATTAGAGCCCTGTACCAATTGCAGAAGTTAATCGAACATGTATTACAGCTACAGGCCCATATCGCTTGCCCTGTAACCTTCTTTCAATCGGATGCCGATCCGGTAGTGGTCAGCAGCAGTGTCAATCTGTTGTATGAACATATCGAAAGCAGGCAAAAAAAGATCGTGACCATACATTCAAATCGTCATGGTATCGTGTACGAAGATATTGATAACACGCAACAGAAAATTATCGATACCATAAGCAAGCAGGGTCATTACAATACTACGTTACCAATAAACGCTGACCTATAGTTATGGCACATAAACTGAAAGAACCGAAAGTACTCACCGACTTTAACAACGATGCCGTATGCATCCTGCCTGAAGGCTTTGAATTAACCGATGAAAAATGGGATAAAATATGGGACTTACACAAGGAGGTTAATCGATTTATCGGGCATGAAGAATTACTGGAAATGTTTCCACAAGAAGAAGCACTGAAGCAGAAAAAAGTATTACCCAAAATGGATGCTAGTTCATAAGCTTCAACCGGCTGAATAACGAGCAGTGACCGATTAGCGTAACAAACGCACGCCCACAATGAGTGTTAGAAATCTACATCCAGCCCCTGTCCACTAGTGGACAAGCTTCAAAAGAATAGATTGCGCGGGCTAAACAGTAAACTGCCCAACTAATCCGTTAAGCTTCGTTGCCATACGTGCGAGATCCTGATTGGCTATAGCGGTTTCCTTTGCACCTTCAGCAGTCTGATTGGACATGTTACTTATCTTGTCAATATTGCGGTTGATCTCTTCCGCAACTGCGCCCTGTTCAACTGCAGCGCTGGCAATCTGGGTAGACATCTCGTTAACCTGTAAAACCGCACGCGTAATAGATTCCAGTGCTTCCCCAGCCTGTCTTGCATAATCCACTGCAGACTCTGCTTCTAAGCGACTTTGATCCATAGCAGCAACTGCATGGCGTGAACCACCCTGAAGTTTTTCAATCATTTCATTGATTTCGTCAGTCGATTCACGAGTACGACTCGCCAGAGTTCGCACTTCATCAGCGACTACTGCAAATCCTCGTCCCTGCTCGCCCGCACGAGCGGCCTCAATCGCCGCATTCAGTGCCAGCAGGTTAGTTTGTTCGGCAATGCCTTTAATGACCACAAGCACTGCATTGATAGATTCAGTCTGATCTTCAAGCTCGTGTATGGTCTTTGAAGATACCTCAACCTGCTCGGCCAGTTTGTTAATCTGGGCAATAGTTTTCTCCACAACCTGGCTACCTGCTTTGGTCTGATTATTTGCATCAGTAGTTGCATCGGCCGTTTGATTGATATTGTCAGATACCTGTTGAACGGTCGCTGTCATTTCATTCATCGCTGTGGCCACCTGCTCAGTCTCCATGCGCTGACTATCGATCGCACCACTAGTCTGAGCGGTTATCGCAGACAACTCTTCAGAGGCTGAGGAAAGCTGAGCTGTCGTTCCAGATATGTCTGACAGCATATTGAGTAATTTGTGACGCATACCATTGATTGCCTCTAGTAGTTCACCAATTTCATCGTTGCTATCAACCTCGATCTCGTGCGTGAGATCACCGGATGCAGTAACCGTTGCCTGGTGAACAGCATTAACAATGGAAGAGGCGAATATCCAGCTGACAATCAGACCGAAGGCGATACTTATCAGTGCGATGATGATCAATATGGTAATAGCTGATTCTTCATGCATTTCAGCTCGTTTGGCACTATCTTCGGTAAATTGACCGATCCTGGTCAGCATGGATTCAAGGGATTTATCAAGAGCAGCCTCTTCACCCTCAACACCTACGATCAGTTGCTCTGCTTGATGAATGTCTCCTTTTGTGAGTGCAATTAAACTAGCATG
>JBNKPX010000102.1:0-10764 GCA_050295575.1 Gammaproteobacteria bacterium
AAAGATGCAGGAAGAAATGCAAAAAGCGCAGGCTGATCTGGCAAATACTGAGGTAACCGGTGAATCTGGCGGTGGTATGTGTAAAGTGGTTATGCGCGGCACCCATGAAGTGACTCGGGTTAATATTGATGCGGCTCTAATGGAAGATGATAAAGAAATGCTGGAAGACCTGATCGCTGCAGCGATCAACGATGCGGTGCATAAGATTGCCAAAACCAACAAAGATGCCATGGCAGGAATGACTGCCGGTCTTAATCTACCGCCTGGCTTTAAACTGCCTTTTTAAGATTTCCTGATGTCTTCTTCACCGAGTTTAGATGCATTGGTTGATGCCCTTAGCTGCCTGCCGGGGGTAGGGCGTAAATCTGCCCAACGTATGGCATTGTACCTGATCGAGCGTAATCGTGAGGGTGCTGAGAATATTGCCCAGGCATTAAGCAATGCCCTGGAAACGGTTAAGCAGTGTGAGCTGTGTCGGAATTATTCTGACCAGCCACGCTGTAGCATCTGTAATGATCATAAGCGCGAAAACGGCGTGCTATGTGTGGTTGAAACCCCGGCAGATGTGCTGGCGATAGATGCATCGGGGAGTTTTAATGGCCGATACTTCGTTTTGCTTGGCCGTCTGTCTCCTATCGATGGCATAGGCCCGCAGCAACTGGGACTGGATTTGTTAGAAAGTCGCCTGAGCAGCGAAAGCATTAGTGAGCTTATTCTTGCCACCAATCCAACGGTTGAGGGTGAGATTACTGCGCAATATGTTGCCGACATCGCGCATCAATATGACATCAAGGTGAGTCGTATTGCGCATGGTGTGCCGGTAGGTGGTGAACTTGAATATGTCGATAGCGGCACTTTAAGCAAAGCGTTTAGCGGTCGGCAGAACTATCAATAAGCAGGAGTAAAAAATGTCTGAAACTATTTTTAGCAAGATCATAAATCGAGAGATCCCCGCCGATATACTGTTCGAAGATGACGAGGTTCTGGCATTTAGCGATGTTAGCCCGCAGGCCCCGGTGCACTTTCTGGTAATCCCTAAACAAGCCATTGCTACGATTAATGATATTCAGCCAGAGCAGGCTCATCTACTAGGGAAAATGGTGTTAACGGCGCAAAAGATTGCTAGAGAAAAAGGTATTTCAGAAAAAGGATATCGCCTGGTGATGAACTGTAATGAAGATGGTGGGCAAACGGTTTCCCATATTCATATGCATGTATTGGGTGGTAGATCAATGACCTGGCCTCCGGGTTAAGTTTATTGTATTGTCCTGCACAGCCCGGCCCTGGCTACCAGTCGCCGTCGGCTTCATAGTTGTGTGTAATTTCTTCACCTGGCAGGATATCACGCAAAGCTACCACCGATTTGTCATCGTAATAACAGGCATTAGGCTGGTCTGAGTGGTTGATGTATTTAAGCTTACAGCTCACTTCGAAGCCCATTTCGCCATTTAACCAGAGGACATACATCCCATCTTCCTGGGTGTGTTCGCCGTCAAGATAGCCGATGATTGTGTCTTTTTCGATGAATTCTGCTGCAAACAGGCCTTTTCCGTGGATGCCGCTTTCGGCTACGTAAGTGATGTGTTTATTAGTCATAAAATATGTTGATGCAAATTACCTTGCGAAATCGTTGTGTATTAAAAACTTTGTATAGTATCATTTTGAAACTAATCGAATAACTTACATTAATAATTAAGGATGGAGAGGATATGAAGATTCACCCTAATTGTCGACGGACGATTGTTTCGTCGCTGCTTGCTGCAACATTTTTTCCCTCGCTGGTATCTGCATCTGGTTTTGCACTTATTGAAACCAATGCCCGCGGTCAAGGTAATGCCTATGCCGGGGCCGCCGCCCATACACCCGATGCTTCAACCATATTTTTTAATCCGGCAGGTATGCTGGATCTCAATAGCGACCAGCTGGTTTTAGCCGCTCATGTTGTTGCACCAGAATCAACTTTTACCAATAATGGCTCGACCAATGCAGCCTCTCTGGGCAGCACACCTTTGTCAGGAGGCAGTGATGATGGTGGCTTTAATGCTGTAGTACCAAACTTGTACTGGGTTACCACTATTGATGAAACCATGAAATTTGGTCTAGGTATTAACTCTCCTTTTGGACTTGCTATCAAATATAAGGATACCTGGGTGGGTAGATATCATGCTGTGGAATCTGATTTAAAGATTATCAACTTTAATCCCAGTCTGGCTTACAAGGTTAGCGATCAGCTTTCGGTTGGTGGCGGTTTAAATGTGATGCTTGCAGATGTTACTTTAAGCAGTGCGATTGATTTTGCTGCAATTCTAGGAGGCACTCCTGGTGCAGATGATGGCTTTGGTGAGCTAACCGGCGATAACTTCAGTGATCTATCATACGGTTTTAATTTTGGTTTAATGTACAACCTTGATGATGCAACAAAGTTAGGGGTTGCATATCGTTCTGAAGTCGACATTAATGTTAAAGGTGATGCCGATTTTAGTGTGCCAGTATCAGCGGCTGTTGTCGTGGCAGGGGGGCGTTTTGTAGATACAGGGTTATCTGCAAGTATAACTCTACCATCGAGTCTATCTGTGAGTGTTTCCCATCAGCAGGATAAGTTGACTTATCTGGCTGATATTACATGGACTGGCTGGAGTTCTTTTGATGAATTAAGGATTGAGTTTGATAATCCCCAGCAACCTGACTCAGCAACAACTGAAGACTGGAATGATACCTTGCGTTATTCTGTAGGTGTGGATTATCAATATCAGGATAATATGATTCTACGCGCAGGGATTGCACTAGATGAGAGCCCTGTACCAAGTCCAGAGCGGCGCACGCCCAGATTACCAGGTAATGATCGTTCATGGTTATCTTTAGGTATGAGTTACAAGATTGATCAGACCTTTTCTATGGATGTAGGCTATTCACATCTGTTTTTTGCTGATACTGATGTTAATAATGAACTTGAAAGTGAAGCTTCAGACAATGTTAAAGCCACTCTGGCCGGTACCTATGATGCCTCCGTTGATATTCTCAGCGTGCAATTAAACTGGAATTATTAAGGAGTAATGATTATGAAACTTATGAAAAAAATATTTATCATTCTTGGTGTTATCTTCGTTGTTGGTTGTGAATCGGATCCTGCTGATACCCTACAACAGTCACTGCAAAATACTGCAGTAGATGAAACCGGGATAATTGAACAGACGCTGGCCATAAATGCTACTTCTCAGGCTGTGGGTGACGGAACTACCTTGCATCTTTATGACCCAGCTATGGGTGTTGTACCTACTGCTATCGATTTATTATTTAAAGATAGCCTGGATGGTACGTTAAATATTCCGATTGTTGATGGGGACCCCCAGGCGCCATTAAAGGCTGTGATGAATGCACTGGACGGTTTTTCTACCAATGCTCCTATATCGACCCGTTTTTCTGCGGCACTTGATCCAAATACTATTACACCTGCTGCGGTTAGAATGTTTGAAGTGTCACTGTCAGGATTTGGTAAAGCGGTAGTAAAAATTGAAGATGAATTAACCTTTGGTGATGATTTTGTTGCAACCTTATCGAGTCTCGATCCTACAAATTCTACCCTGGTTATTCTTCCATATAAGCGTCCTTTAAAAGCAGACAGCAGTTATTATGTGGTGATAACCAATAGTCTGAAAGACATGTCAGGTAATTCGGTAAAATCCTCCGCAGTCTATAGTCTGGCGAAAAACAGAAATACTACTTATACCAATGCTTCAGGTGTTAGTCAGCTTCCAGGTGTTCCTGATGCTACTGCTGCAACATTAGAACTTTTACGTCAGTTAATCAGTGCTAGTGAGTTTACTGTTGATTTCGCAAAAGAAGATTTAGCTGCGGTAAACATTGTTGCAAGCTGGAGTTTTACCACTCAATCAGTAGGTAAAACTTTATCTACCGTGCGCAGTCTGGTCGGTACTCCTACTACTAATATCTCTGCATCTACTGCAGTGGTTGGTGCCAATGGTCCGGGGAAATCTGTATTAGGTGCAGCGAACATGTTTGAGGGTACGCTTACTATTCCCTATTATTTAACAGCGCCGTCTGCTGAGGATCCCACAGCAATTTTAACCAAGTCATGGTCTGCAGCTAATGCGGTGGGTGGAGAGAATAACCTGACTCGATTGAATACACTACCGGCGGCAACTAACTCTGGTCTGGAAATACCTGTGTTAATGACTGCACCAGTTGATACTGACACATTTCCTGCCCCGTGGAAAACGGTTATTTTTCAGCATGGTATTACCACCGATAGGACGAAAATGCTGGCAGTAGCTGATACCCTGGCTCAAGCGGGATTTGCAACTATAGCCATCGATATGCCGTTGCATGGAGTGAGTAGTAGCAATCCCTTGTATCAGGCTGGAAAAGAGCGCACATTTAACGTTGATTATGTTACTCAGGATGAAAGTGGGAATATAACGGCTCAAGTACCTGATTCAGTTGTTGATTCTTCAGGAAAGCATTTTATCAATTTATCTAATTTGCTAGTGACTCGTGATAATGTCAGACAGGCTGTTGCGGATTTGTTTGCATTGACTGCCGCGATCCCTGCGATAGATGTCGATGGTGGAGGCCCTGACCTTGATGGAGATAATATCTTTTTTGTCGGACATTCACTGGGTGCAATGGTCGGCACCACATTCCTTGCCCTAGAACCAAAAGTAAAGGATGCAGTTTTGGCATTCGGTGGTGCCAGTTATGCGAAGATACTAGATGGTTCTGCAGCATTTTCACCTTCTATCGTAGCCGGTCTGTACGCCGCAACTGGCGGTACAGTTGATAAAAATGCGGCTGGTGCAACTGCAGAAGCAATAGCGGCGCGAGCAGCCTATGAATCCTTTATGGCTGTGGCTCAAATCGCAGTTGATACCGCAGATCCAGTGAATTTTTCTACTGCTGCAGTAGCTAATCGTGGACTGTTGTTCTTTGAAATAGCGGGTAATGGAACACCTGGTACTTCTGATCTGGTAGTACCAAATACTGTTCCGGATGCCTTAGCGGCGATTAGCACGCCTGCTACTGTACCCGCTCCCTTGGCGGGAACTGAACCTCAACTGAGTATTATGGGGCTACAGCAAGTCAACAGCAGTCAATCTGGCACGGATCTTAAGTTGAGCGTGAAATTCACCTCTGGAGATCATGGTTCGATCCTTGACCCAACTGCAGATGCTGCAGTGACAACTGAGATTCAGAAAGAAATGGCTTCTTTCCTGGCTACAGCGGGAAATGCCTTAACGGTTACTGATACTTCTGTAATTCAGGCGCCATAGCTGAGATAGTAATCGAATTTTTTCTATTCGATACTGAAAAGCAGCCCCTCAATCTGAGAGGCTGCTTTTTTATTGTCTGCAATTCCGCTTACCTTGTATTGCCCATATTCATAACGCACTGGATAATTTTTCCTCAATAGATCAAATGCTTTGGCCTGTTCTGTACTATCAAGCTTACTAATCGATAACAGCTTTTGATAATCCTGTTGTACCGGGTAGTGCTGTTGTAATAATGATCCCAGTAAGTCAACTTCATCACCTTGATCAGTCAGTCGAATCATTTGCTTTTCAGGCAGGTGTTCCAGCATTTTCCATTCAGCTACCTCGCCAAAATAACTGCAGCTTGCATCCAGTATCATTTGTGTACCACGTAGTTTTCCTTCGTAACTGTATCCCGCGATATGCGGGCTGCCGAAGTCAACCTGTGATAACAGTTTCATATCTATCAATGGCTCACCTTCCCAGGTATCCAGGAATACGGTTAGATCTTTTCTGCGCTGCAGTAAATCTGAAAGCGCCTGGTTATCTATCACCGGTCCGCGTGCCGCATTGAATAAAATACATTCAGGCAATAATTCATCCAGTTGCTGCTGATCCAGTAAGTGTCTGGTTGCATATTCGCCTGTGTCGGTTAAGGGTACATGCAGCGTGATGAAGTCACATTCGTGCAGGATGGATTGCAGGGATACATAGTTTTCTCTGTCATCACCGGCATCCTGTTTTGGCGGATCATTGATCAGGCAGTGAATACCCAGAGCATCCAGTTTCTTTTTTACTCTTGATCCCACATTTCCATAACCGACTATGCCTGCTGTCAGCTCAAACGGATCAAAGCCTTTTTGCTGAGCCAGATAAAATAAAACATTGATGACATATTCAGAGGCCGATTCAGCATTACAACCGGGGGCATTGGCAAAGCCTATACCCTGTTGTTGCAGGTAATCGAGATCAATATGGTCGGTGCCTATAGTGGCGGAAGCCACAAATTTAACTGCTGTGTTCTCCAGTAATTTTTGGTCAACGCGAGTAACGGATCTGACCAGCAGGCATTCACAGTCGATTAAATCCTGTTGACGCATTTCTCTGCCGGGCAGGGTGCTTACGTCTCCGAGTTGCTGAAAGGCTTGTGTGGCAAAAGGAATGTTTTCGTCGGCTATGATTTTCATATTTTGTAAAGGAATTAAAAAGCGTGGGGATTAAAATTATTTTGTGTAAGTTGAATGAATCAAAGGTGCTTCGTGTAAATTCATTCAATACAGAATTGAGCAATCAGCTTTTCCAACAGTGCAATAGTCGGCTTGATTTGTTCTGCTGGCAGGTATTCATCGGGTTGGTGTGCCTGGTCGATTGAGCCGGGTCCAATCACGATAGTTTCACAGCCCAGTTGATTATAGTAGGGCGCTTCAGTGCCGAAGGCGACCGCCTTGCTTTGCTGCTGGGTTGATAGCTCCAGGAATCGATTGATCAGGCTATTTTCATCGGTTTGCATGGCGGGTATGCCATCAAATAATACATTGAAATCTACCTGCAATTGCCTGCGCTCGGCTACCTGTCTGGCCAGTTCACGTAGACGTTCACGCAAGCTCTCTAATTGCATACCGGGTAAGAATCTTAGATCAATATGTAATTCACATTCACCACAGATACGGTTCGGGTTGTCACCGCCATGTATATGGCCGAGGTTCAATGTAGGGCTGCATACCTCAAAGGCTGGATTAGTATGCTGCTTCTGAAGCTGCTGCCTGAATAGCATCAGTTGATGCATATACTCATACATGCCTTCCAGTGCGTTATTACCTAATTCAGGATTGCTGGAATGACCGCTTTGACCTGTAAAGCGTATGGCCTCCATCAGAATGCCTTTATGTTCTCGAATAGGGGATAGGTTGGTAGGTTCACCGATCACGCAATAGCGCCCCAGCTTTTCTCCATTGCTGGCTAACAGCTTGGCCCCTGACATGGTGGTTTCTTCATCTGCTGTGGCAATAATGGTTAGCGGGTGTTTGTATTGTTCTGGCCTGAATGCCTGACTGGCGCTGATCGCCATAGCGAGAAAGCTTTTCATGTCACAGCTTCCCAGTCCGTAAAAACGGTTGTCGCGTTCACTGAAGCTGAAGGGGTCAGATTTCCACAGTGCTTCGTCACAGGGTACCGTATCGGTATGTCCAGAGAGTATTAATCCATCAGAACCATGGCCCAGGGTAGCGATAAGGTTAAATTTGCCTGCATCAACGAGCTGTTTGTTAACCTTAAAACCCACGCTATCCAGCCAGTTAGCCAGCTTATCGATCACTGGTTCATTGCTCATGTCGAGCTCGGGGCGTGAGCAACTAACCGATGGTGTCGCTATCAGTTGCGACATCATGCTGATCAGATCTGGTAAAGGTTTTCTCATTGCGGATTTTACGCCATACAGGTTGATGCAAAGTATAGCGAAGACTAAGCAATGCCCGGTGTAGTTGCAAGCATTCCAGTCTTAATGTAATGCCCCTGGTCGCAGTTTTATTTGCCTCGTTTACGACGTTGCCGTGCGGGGTGATGGGCGATGGAAGGTATCAATGTATGAAAAGGAAATTGATGAATATTTCCTGAACACTTATCTAATGCTTTTTCGAGCAAAAGGTAAATATCGTGTACCGGTGTCTCAGGCAGGTTTGGTAGCTTAGGCGTGAGTCCGAGTAAAGCACCCTTTTGTAGCTGAATCTCTTTGCTGTGAGGTAGCAGGTTGCCTACGATCTCGCTGAGACCCAGTGCAAAGCTAGCCTGTTTTCGCATTTCATTTAAAAAGATGGAGCAGTGGGTTTGTGCATCTGCATTGTTACAGCGGATACCCTCGCGTTCAGCGAGGTTGAACTTCTCATGGTATCTACACTGACAGTTTAGGGTCAGGATAGATTTTTCAAATACACAGCGCGTATCGTTAATACTGTGGTAAGCACTGCGATATTCGTTTTCGTCCATAGTCGGCGATATGTTATTTTTCCCACTCCATCATTACCGGTGCTTCTCTTTTTTCCATCAGCATTTCTTCAGCCTGCAATTCAGATTCGGCAAAGATGATTTTATAGCTGTGGGTTGCGTCTGCGGGCTGTTCGGCACGTAGCTGCTTGATATTTTGTTTGGCCGTTTTATAGCTGTCATAGCGATCAAGCTTTTCGAGCTTGTTAGTAATCTCTGTAGGCCCCTGAGTAATCTTGTATATGTAGTAGAAAGACATAAGTTAGGTAAAAACCAAGTGATTCGGTAGGTTATTGTACAGTAGCACTTACTGAAATAAAATATAGCTTTTTCATGCTTTGGTTGGTTTTTTAGTGCATTATATTGGTGCGGATGCTTGTGGTGTGTGCTGAATTAAAATCAGCTTGCAATCAAACATCATAGTGTTACATTTGCGCGCAGTCAGTAGTCCTCAAAAACTATTGTCGCTTTATATCAAAAAATATCTGAGGGGATATTCATGAAAAAAATCACTTCAACTTTATTGTTGACATCTTTACTAGCGATTACCGCTAATTCTGCAAATGCTGCCGATACTCTAGATTCTGTTAAGAGTAAAGGCTATGTTCAATGTGGTGTCAGTACAGGATTGCCCGGGTTTTCAAATGCCGATGCTTCTGGTAACTGGCAGGGACTGGATGTTGATGTTTGTCGTGCCGTTGCTGCTGCTACATTAGGCGATGCGAGCAAGGTTAAATATTCTCCATTAACCGCTAAAGAGCGTTTTACCGCACTACAATCTGGTGAGATTGATTTGTTATCACGTAATACTACCTGGACTCTGACGCGTGATGCTTCACTGGGTCTTAACTTTGCTGGTGTTAATTACTACGATGGTCAGGGTTTCATGGTAACCAAGTCTCTGGGTGTTAAGTCTGCAAAAGAACTGGACGGTGCAGCTGTCTGTATTCAGGCTGGTACCACAACTGAATTGAATCTGGCTGATTATTTCCGTGAGAACGGAATGAAATATAAGTCAGTTACTTATGATACTTCAGATGCCACCATCAAAGGCTTCGAAGCAGGTCGCTGTGATATGATTACCTCTGACCAATCTCAGTTATATGCACTGCGTATCAAGCTGAAAAACCCAGGTGCTGCAATTGTACTGCCTGAGGTTATTTCTAAAGAGCCTCTTGGACCCGTAGTTCGTCAAGGCGATGATAAATGGTTCAACATTGTTAAATGGTCTCTAATGGCTATGGTGAATGCTGAAGAAATGGGTGTTACCATGAGTAACTCCAAGAGCATGATGGGCAGTGATAATCCTGCTATTGGTCGTTTCATGAGCGGGCAGGGAGAAAAATTAGGTCTGAGCGACGACTGGGCTTTTAACATTGTTAATCAGGTTGGAAACTATGGCGAATCATTCGAAAGAAATGTTGGCATGGGTTCACCATTAAAAATCTCTCGCGGTCTGAATGCACTGTGGAGTAAAGGCGGTCTGCAATACGCACCACCTATCCGTTAAAATGGAATCGAAAGGGGCATGCAAAAGCATGTCCCTTTTTTCTCTCTACCCAGTATTTCGCATAAGTTTTATTGAGCGGACAGTCACTGAGGTAGAGATAATTCCTAAATCGTGTTTACAAAATAAAAAATCTTTCCAATTATACGGAGCGGAGCATGTCTGATAATGATTCGGAAATAAAACCGTCCAAACCGGCAGTGTGGAATGATCCACAATATCGCGCACTGTTCTTTCAGATTGTTTTGGTACTGGCTCTAGGTTATTTTCTGGCCAGTATTGTCAATAATACCCTGCAAAATATGGAATCTCGCGGGATTTCTACCGGTTTTGCATTCCTCAGTGAACCAGCTGGTTTTGGTATATTACAAAGCCTGATTGAGTTCGATGAATCCCACACCTATGGTCGTACCTTTTTTGTCGGTCTGTTGAATACGCTTCTGGTTTCAGCTCTGGGCATTATTTGTGCCACGATTGTCGGTTTTATTATGGGTATTGCCAGGCTTTCGCATAACTGGCTTATATCAAAAATTGCAACGGTTTATATCGAAACCTTTAGAAATATACCGTTATTACTACAAATATTCTTCTGGTATTTCGCCGTATTGGGTGCTTTACCAAGCGTACGCCAGAGCCTGTCTCTAGGTGCTGGCATAGAGTTCAATAATCGTGGCCTCTATCTTCCTTCTCCGGTGCCGCAGGATGGATTTGCCATCGTTGGTTGGTTGTTCTTTATTGGCATTGTTGGTGCTTTTTTTATCCGACGCTGGGCTCGTAAAAGACAGGATGATACGGGGCAGCAATTCCCGGTATTTTTAACTTCGCTCGGCATTATTATCGGTGTTCCGCTACTGGTTTTCCTGATTATGGGCGCACCTCTGGCCTGGGATTACCCTGAGCTTAAAGGGTTTAATTTCCAGGGTGGCACTGCGATTATTCCTGAGTTACTGGCATTACTGCTGGCATTGACGATCTATACCGGAACCTTCATCGCTGAAACAGTGCGTGCGG
>JBNKPX010000103.1:0-8972 GCA_050295575.1 Gammaproteobacteria bacterium
ATATTGATGTTCATAGCAAAGACACGAATAAGGATAAGTTGCGTCAGAAACTGGGTATGGTGTTTCAGCAATGGAACTCCTTTCCTCATCTGACCGTTTTAGAAAATGCGGCGCTTGCCCCAAGAATCGTCAAAAAAATGAGCAAGGAAGAAGCGATTGAAATCGCTAAGAAAGAACTCACGCATGTGGGTCTGGGTGATAAATTCGATGTCTACCCGACTAAAATGTCTGGTGGTCAACAGCAGCGCCTGGCGATTGCACGTGCGCTGGCCATGAAGCCTGATTACATGCTTTTTGATGAGGTTACCTCAGCTCTTGATCCCGAGTTGGTGGGAGAAGTACTGGATACCCTGCGCCTGTTGGCGGATGAAGGTATGACCATGATCTGCGTGACCCATGAGATGAGCTTTGCGCGTGATGTATCTGATCGAGTGGCTTATTTTCATGAAGGTGTGATTGCAGAGATTGGTGAGGCCAAACAGGTTATTACCGATCCGCAAAATCCATTAACCCAGAAGTTCCTGTCAAAAGTTCGCTGACAGGCGGCTTGCTTAACTAAATCTGTCAGGGGTCAGTCGAACACTCGACCCCTTTCTTTTATAGCTTCCATAGAAACAAAGGTAGAGGTGCTGGCCACGTGGGGCAGCTCTGAAATGGTTTCCCCCAGTACTTCTCGATAACTCATTATATCCTTCGAGCGTACCTTAAGAATGTAGTCAAAGCTGGATGCGATCATATGGCATTCTTCAATCTCCTTAACATCTGCTACCGCTTTGTTAAATGCGCTTAAGGCTGCCGCCCGGGTATCCTTGAGTTTGACCTGAACAAATGCGATGTGATTGGAACCCAGTAAGCTATGATTGAGTATCGCTGCATATCCACGAATATATCCTTTTGACTCCAATCGTTTCATGCGTATCTGACAGGGGGTTTTAGATAGACCTACCTTGTCTGCAAGCTCGGTGATGGTGATACGGCCCTGAGTTTCCAGTATGCGCAGAATAGAGCTATCCAGGGCGTCGAGTTTTTCTGTAGTCATATTGCAACCCCTTGTGTGAATAAGTGGTTTATATTTCTATAAACTGGGTGTAAATATAGTACAAATCTCATATTTATGGAATAACATTGGGAAATATGGTGATGTCTCAGCCTCTATAATCAGCTGAATAACTGAGGTGAAGACTATGAATTCAGAAGCTAGACTGACGATTGTTAAAGGTCCTGTGTTAACCGAAGCAGAATTGATTGAGCAACTTATAAATCTTGAATCATTGGATGAGAGTTTAGGGGCTGAGGTATCTAAAACTGCGGTCTCTTTAGTGGAGCATATTCGTTCTGATTATA
The DNA here is from genome assembly GCA_050295575.1 of Gammaproteobacteria bacterium. Classification (GTDB taxonomy): domain Bacteria; phylum Pseudomonadota; class Gammaproteobacteria; genus JACNJF01. The sequence goes on from JBNKPX010000103.1 coordinate 1,345, forward strand.
CGCCTTCATTGATGGAGCAGTTTTTGCGTGCTTACCCGCTTGATAGTGATGCGGGAATATCTCTGATGATGCTGGCAGAAGCCTATCTGCGTATACCCGATAGCTACACACGTGATGCGTTGATTAAGGACAAACTTGCCGCTAAGGACTGGCGTCTAACTGGCCCGGAAAGAAGTCCGTTGATGAAACTGGTTTCGCTCGGTCTACAGTTAACCAGCCGTATGCTCAAATCCTCTACATTATCTTCAGTGGTGGCCTTTCCATTGCGACATGGTGTGCAGATTGCAATGCGTATTATGGGTAAACAGTTTGTATTGGGTGAGTCCATTGAAGCTGCTCTGAGTCGGGCACAAAAGCTCGAAGCCAAAGGCTATACCTATTCATACGATATGCTGGGTGAGGGTGCGCGTACTGCAGCCGATGCAAAGCGCTACTACAAAGCCTACGAAGATGCGATCAAAGCACTGGCAAAACGTGCTGAAACCGATGATTTACGTGTCAACCCAGGTATTTCGGTCAAGCTATCTGCGCTTTGTGCACGCTATGAATTATTACAGGCAGATCGGGCGCGTGAACAACTGCAGCAGCAAATGCTCAAGCTTTGTGAGCTGGCAGCAGAGTTGCGAGTTGGACTGAATATCGATGCAGAAGAATGTGCACGACTGGAACTTTCACTAGATATTATTCAAACTTTGATAGAAGCACCTGGCCTTGCAGGTTGGGATGGCCTGGGTATCGTTGTGCAGGCCTACAATAAGCGCGCCTATGAAGTTATTAAGACCTTACATGGTTGGGCTGAGCAGTCTGATCGAAACATTATGGTACGACTGGTGAAAGGGGCGTATTGGGATGCTGAAATTAAGCTGGCCCAGGTGCAGGGTCTGTCTGACTTCCCTGTTTTCACGGCTAAATCGAATACCGATATCTCATATCTGGCCTGTGCGAAACTCCTGATTCGTCTTGCAGATCGTATCTATCCCCAGTTCGCCACGCATAATGCTTATTCGGCAGATTGCATAGCACATTGGGCATCACAGGCAGGGATCAAGTATGAATTTCAGCGTCTGCATGGGATGGGAGAATCTCTGCATACTCAGATTAAATCGCGCTTTGGAAATCCATGTCGTATCTATGCACCTGTCGGCACGCATAAGGATTTACTGGCATATCTGGTACGACGCCTGCTGGAAAATGGTGCCAATAGTTCGTTTGTGAGTCAGTTGGCAGATCCTGCGATCCCCGCACAGCGAGTTGTGCCTAACCCATTAACGCAGAAGACTTCAGTACAGCTTCCTACGGGTGTGGAAATATTTGGCGAGCGCGTAAATTCACGCGGTTTTGATCTAGGTGAGCGCAGTGACCTTGCTGTACTTGACTCTCTGCGTAGCCCCTATATTACGCATCTGTGGGGAGACAAGGGTGATATCGAGGTAACCAGCCCTTTTAATCATCAACCCGTTGGTAGCTATCAATCCAGCGCGGAAAGCGAAATTGATTTGATGATGGAACAGGCCGATAAGGCATTACCTGATTGGTCGCAACGATCTGATCGTGGGCAGCTTTTGAATGCTGTGGCAGATATTTATGAACAGAATACGGGCGAGTTTCTTGCTTTACTGGCACGCGAAGCGGGTAAAACCCTGGCCGATGCAGTGAATGAACTACGTGAAGCGGTGGATTTCCTGCGCTACTACGCACAACAGTCAGAAACTCTCGACTCCTCAACTGAGGCGCGAGGCGTAATTGCCTGTATTTCACCATGGAACTTTCCTTTGGCCATTTTTACCGGTCAGGTAGCGGCAGCTTTAGCAGCGGGCAATTGTGTACTAGCTAAACCAGCCGAGCAAACCAGTTTGATTGCGCGACTGGCGATTGAGCTATTTTATAAGGCAGGAATACCTGAGCAGGTAGTACAACTGGTATTAGGCTATGGTCGTACTCAGGGCGCTTATCTGGTCTCGCGTCCGCAGTTGAAGGGCGTGTTATTTACCGGTTCAACCCAAACTGCCAAATTGATCGATAAAACCCTGGCTGAGAATGCATCTCCGGATGCCATTCTGATCGCCGAGACGGGTGGCCTGAATGCAATGATTGCAGATTCATCAGCACTGCCTGAACAAATCGTGACGGATGTAGTGGCATCTGCATTTCAAAGTGCCGGTCAACGTTGTTCTGCGCTACGTATGCTGTATGTACAACGCGAAATCTACCAGGATGTGTGTGATATGTTAGTCGGTGCGATGGACTTACTGGTAGCTGGTGACCCATTAAAACTGAGTACCGATGTAGGCCCGCTGATAGATGCTGCGGCACATACTCAACTCAAGCAATACGTTGATAGCAAGGCTCGGGATGTGGTGAATCAAACCCCCGTTGATATTGAGAGTGGGTATTTTCTGGCTCCGACACTGATCAAGGTGCAGGGTATAGAAGATCTGGATGAAGAGCGCTTTGGCCCGATTTTGCATATTGCCCCCTATGATGCAGAAAACCTGCAAACTATTGTTAGCACGATCAATAGCCGAGGCTATGGTCTGACCTTTGGCTGTCATACTCGAGTTAGAGAACGTGCTGAATACCTCGCGCGTGAATTGAATGTCGGCAATATCTACATCAACCGAAACCAGATAGGTGCGGTGGTTGAGTCTCAACCGTTTGGTGGTGAGGGGCTGTCGGGTACCGGGCCTAAGGCCGGTGGACCTCAATACATACAGGCATTGCGCCGTGCCGCTGTCAGGCCAGCACAGGCAGCAACAGTAGAAGAGGAAGACATAATCAGTGAAGCGCTACTTGTAGCTGCCTGGCGTGATTTTAGGCGCACGGCACAGACTGCTGAATCTATCAGTCAAACGGAATGTCCAGGCGTGACTGGAGAGTCAAATACTCTGATCGTAAATCCACGGGGCAACTGGCTGTGTGCGGGGGATGACAGAGCCTGGGAAATGGCGATAGATGCGGCAACTGCTGGTAATCCTGTCATGTTGGTCACTAATGCCAAAGAGCCTGAAGGGTTAGATAGAACACTACCGATTAAACGAATAAAAGGTAACTTGAACCTGGCTCATCTAAGCCACCTGCCTCACCTTTCAGGTGTAAGTCTGAGTGGATCAGAGGACGGGTGTCGTCAGGCGCGTCGTATCTTAAGCCAGCGTCAGGGCGTGATAGTTCCATTGTTGATAGAGCCAGGTGTTTCACCCCGGCATGTCTGTGAAAAGCACCTGTGCGAGGATACAACCGCGGCGGGTGGTAATCCTCAATTGTTTATGCAGTAAACAGAAAACAGCAGACTATGGGGTCAGAAACCATAGTCTGCTGTTGTTGTTACAATCAGAGCATGTGCCTTAAATGCTTCTGCTTCCAAGGTTACACAACAGGTTACTGATGAAGCACATCCAGATCTTTATTATAAATATCACTACTCAGCCCTAATGCGCCAATAACAGTATGAAACACATTGGCATGTGAATAATGGTCCTTTTGTTTAATTGATTTGAGATCGATATTTTTTAACTGATCAAACTCTTTTGATGTCCATATAATAAATGGAATATCTTTTTGATAATCAGGTGCAAACATATAAGGGGTTCCGTGTAGATAAAGACCTTCCTCTCCAAGTGATTCACCATGATCGGATATGTATATCAGCATTGCAGGAATATTTTTCAATGCCTGTAGTTTTTTTATAGCCTGATTTAAAAAATAATCAGTATAGAGGATGGAATTATCATAGGCATTCACCAATTCCTCATATGAGCATTTGCTGCTTATCTCTTCATGGCGACAAACCGGAGTGTACTTTTCAAACTCTTCTGGATATCTGCTGTAATAACTGGGTCCATGACTGCCTTTGGTATGTAAAGCCACAAATATTTTATTAGCATCAGAGGATTCAATTCTCTCAGTCAGCTTGGATAATAATAGTTCGTCAAACTTGCAACCAGCACCCGTGCAGGTTTTTTTCAGTTCTGAACGGGTTGTGTATTCAGTGACGCTAACAGGTGGCTCGCCCCAGTTACCTGAGCGCCAGATAACATCAGCCCCCAATCTGGTCAGATAGCTGGGAAGAGTTTCATAAGTGTCGGTATTTTTCACATCGTAAGAAAGCATACATGCTAAAGATCCAGTGGTGTATGTGGTGCATGCGGTTGAGTTTTGTAGCGCTATTGAACCAGATTTAGCAAGCAAAGGATTCGTCTCTCGCCTGTAGCCATAAAGAGAGAAGTTATTTGATCGTGCTGTTTCACCTATTATTAGAACAACCACTGTTTTGTTACTATCATTAAACTTACCATCCGGTAACAAAACCTTATTATTAGTGCTTTTTATATCTTGTGAATATAATTTTACGGAATTAACTATATATGACCAGGGGAGGATTTTACCGCCAATGATCTTGGAATATTTATCAATCCATAACCAGCTGGCTGAGTTCATATAGATAAGAAAAACGCCAAGAATAGTACCTATGATCATATTGGTAATAATCCTTATTCGATTAATCTTTTTTAATTTTATTTTTAGTATTAACCATCCTGGAATAATACCCAGTGTTACTACAAAAACTGACAACATTGGGCTAAGTAGCTGGGAAGCCTCGCTGGTCCTTGTATTAAAAATATTGCCCATCATGGTAATGTCAAGAAACACCTGGAATTCGAACATATAATATAAAGCAAACGAATTAATGAGGGCTGTTATGGCTAAAAACGGCCTTAAAAGAAAAGGTACAGTGATGGTGATTATTGAAAGAATGATTAAGTTGAAAACAAATGCAACTGCAGTAACCGTTGAAATGATCGCAAATCCACTAGCGGTAAAAATATCCAGCTGCGAAGTCATGAATGAAAAAAGCGCGCTGTCATACAAAAATGTATTTAACAGAATAGCGACAATTACAAATTTGCTTCCTGTTAATTGCCAGGATACTTCTTTTAGTTTAAATGACATAAATTTTAGCTAGAGTGTGAGCCATGCAACAATCAGTGTTTCTACCGTTGGCTAAATCTGGAAAAGATTTTTTTTATAGTATTAATGAGCGGAAGACTTTTGCTATCTTTAATCGCTGATCTGAGATTGATACTGCGCAGGTTTTCAATCTTTAGCTGACTGATTCGCCTGAGAGTTTCGTCAATCCATGGAAATAGTGCAAACATCAAACAGAAAACTATGAGCACTCGGTGCCAGCTCGTTACCATTTTGTAATCGATATCAATAAATAATAGCGATACCAGCGACAGTAGAATAAAAAAACCAATACTCCATTTCTGTGCCGTTTGACTGTGTAGCCATGACCATTTTATTGCCAACCAGGTAGACAGTACTGACATCGACCAGCCTAGAGCCGCTCCAAAAAATACGTCTATTGGCCAGTGTGCACCAACGATAATACGTGAAAGTCCGGTGAGGAAGGTAAATCCCAGTAATAGATACCCCCATAACTTTTGCGTAGACGGTTGCATTTGAAGAGTAACCACGCAAGCCCATGCAAAGATGGTCGTGGTATGCCCTGATGGAAAGCTGTGGGCGGTATATAAGGGCTCAACAAAATAGAAATCAATTGGTGAGATAACCGCGCCGGGTCTTGCTGCATCGGCCAGGTTTTTCAAGGTGTGCAGAATGATTGGAGTGATAAATGTGGTAATCAGCATGGGTGGAAATACGGTAGGCATATAACGCAGGAAAACCAGCGTTAATGGCAGCGTTATTGCCGTGTCTCCCATAGCGGTAAGCCCGGCCCAAAATGTGCTGTTAGCCATCAGGTGCCATGAATTAACCCAGTAAAACAGGGGGGTATTTAAATCGAATAGCCAGATAACAAGGAATAATGATAGAGCCAGTAAAGAAACTCCGAAACGCCAGAAAAATGGTATGGCGTGAAAATCAGTTTGATTCATGCATGTCACCGGATAATGCTTTTAATAGGGGGGCGAGTTTCTTTTCAGGAAACCACGGTTGGGCATTTTTTATCAACAAGGGAAAAGTCAGTAATAAAGCAGCAAGAAAAAAGTTACCGAAATAAAATATAAAGCAAGCAGCTGCTAGCATAATCAGCAGGCTAAGACTGAGCAGAAGGTTACTTTGGCCATGGTTTTCTGTGAGTTTGCTGATATTCATCTAATAACCACGCCTGGTAATCGTGGCATGTTCAAAAAAAAGCGATTATACAGTAGCTAATTCAGGTTTTGGTGAAAGACAAGCGTCTAATAGTTTAGATTGCTATCCAGGTTGTGACTCTACAGTAGCTTGTCATCCATCCATCCACTCGCAAGCTCGCTATCCTTAACGCCCAGCATCAACAGGATTTGCTTTTGTGTGGATTCGAGGATTTTGCAGCGTTCTTCTTCGCGCGACATGTTCTTGGCAATAGCCACGGCGCCAACCATAGATACCAGGATGGTGCGCGCTTTATCGGCTATCAGTTCGCGGTCAGATTCCAGAGGTAACTGCTTAAGCTTGATCAAGGCTGAAATACGGATTTCGATCATCTTTTTCAGTTTGTCGTAAGATTCTTCGAAGAGTTGCTTGATATTACTGTTTTGATTGCCGATTTCATTAAACAGTATGGTTTCCAGGCCCGGTTTGCTCTTCTGCTCCAGTTCGCTCAGGTTCCAGTAGTTAGTGACCAGTTTGGTCAGATGTTTGATGGATAATGGGCCTTTAACCAGGCGGGCAGCTCGGCTATTTTTCAGGGTCTCAAGGAATGAGGCTCGGTACAGCGCTTCTTTGGATTCAAAATGTGCATAGAATGCCCCGTGGGTCATTTTTGCAGACTGCATGATTTGACCGATAGATACCTTATCGAAGCCGTAGCGGGAAAATAATTCAACCGCCGAATTGAGGATGAGATCTTTTGATTTTGCTTTATGTTCTTTTGGGTAGGGCATGTTTCACCTCATGTATCAATATTTAAGCAAGATATTATCTTGATCATATCATGTCAGATGGTAGTTTAGCTCGTTTACTTGAAGTTACTGGAGAACCAATGAACTCACCAATCGTTATTACTGGAATGGGCATGATTAGCCCTCTGGGGACTGGTGTCAAACCGGTATGGCAGCGTTTAACCGATGGTCAGTCAGGAATTGGCCTGATTGATCGTTTTGATACTAGCGAAGAACCAATCAAGATCGCCGGTCTGGTACCGAGTATTGAAGAAGATGCTGAGGCCGGTTTCGATATTGACCAGGTTATTGAACCTAAGGAACGTAAAAAATTAGATCTGTTTACTATGTATGCACTGGCTGCGGCCAAAGAAGCGCTAGAGCAGGCCAACTGGTTCCCCGAATCTTATGATGATCAACTGGCTACTGCGACTATTATCGCTACCGGTATCGGCGGCTTTAATACCATTACCGATGCCCAGAAAACGCTGGAAACTCGCGGTTATAAAAGAATTTCACCCTTTACTGCGCCAGCTTTCCTGGCCAACATGGCTGCGGGTAATCTTTCTATCAAGTATGGCTTTAAGGGGCCTTTATCCTGTCCAGTTACGGCCTGTGCTGCGAGTCTGCAGGCTATTGGTGACGGTATGCGTATCATTCGTAATGGCGAAGCAGAGATTGCTCTGGTGGGTGGTACAGAAGCCTGTGTAACGCCTTTATCTCTGGCCAGCTTTAATGCCCTGAAGG
>JBNKPX010000103.1:8982-10369 GCA_050295575.1 Gammaproteobacteria bacterium
GAGCCAACTAAAGCATCGCGTCCATTTGATAAGGATCGCAATGGCTTCGTCATGGGCGAAGGCTCAGGTCTGATGGTGATTGAAACTCTGGAACATGCACAAAAACGTGGTGCTACACCGCTTGCTGTTATCAGCGGATATGGAACCAGTGCCGATGCCTATCATATAACCTCTGGTCTGGAAGATGGCTCGGGTGCTGCAGCCGCAGTGAGAGCCGCTTTAAAAATGGCAGGTCTTAACGCCGATGAAATCGATTATGTAAATGCTCATGCCACATCAACTCCGGTTGGAGATGCCGCTGAGATTGCATCGTTACGTAGTATATTTGGTGATAACCTGCCGAATGTGCCTGTTTCTTCCACCAAATCCGCAACTGGCCATCTTCTGGGTGCTGCTGGTGGTATTGAATCTATATTTTCAGCCATGGCAGTGATGAATGATCTGCTGCCGCCAACCATCAATCTGGATAACGTCGATGAGTCGATGCAGGGTCTTGATTTTGTGCCTAATACAGCTCGATCAAAAACTGTAAAACATGCTCTGTGTAATGGTTTTGGCTTTGGTGGTGTTAATGCGGCGCTGATTTTCAGCAAGATATAATCGTATTAAATCGTATCGGCGTAATATTTGAATCAATGCTGTATGACATCGGGAAAACCATTGCTGGCTATCCCGATGTCGATCTAAGGTTTAATTCAAGTTACGGCGTCTAATATATCCCGCGGCCAGTAACAGTAGTAGTGCTGTCATCAGCCACATATCCATCGCACCACTTCCTCCACCAGACACTGTTGATCTCGGTTTTTTAAACATCGGTTGTTGGCTATCGACACGCTTGCTGGTAAGCGGCAGCTGTGCTCGGGCCTGACGTGCCTGCTGTTCCTTTTCTACTCGCTGTTTATTGCTACGCTGGATATTCAATTGCTGAAACACTTCATCTCTCACTACCAGCATAGAGGTATAGTCAGTCACCAGACCGTACTGGATAGCAACATCGGTAATCGCCTGTTCGATATCCGCGTCAGCACCGAAATAGTCTAGCTGCGATTGTAGATGTTCGATAAAGCCATAGGCCCATAGACGTTCCAGTTCAGGGTGATCAACGGCGGTATCGGGAAAATTCACCTGCGTGCTGTAAATCCGTTTTTCACTACCGACCTTGCCGCTTAAGGTAACCGTTGCTGTACCGGCTTTAAAATAATGACCGAATAGCACCAGTTGCTGGCCACGATACAGACTGCCGATGTGTTCCGGGGTGATCTGTTTAACCGATACGCCATCGATATCCAGCCTCACATCGCGCAGTGCCATATGTGTCATCTTGCTACTGGCCTGCATGATCTTGCCGATAATGTCATCTGCATTCGAAACCGAAACCGCAAAGCCC
>JBNKPX010000104.1:0-10277 GCA_050295575.1 Gammaproteobacteria bacterium
GAAGTGCTGATGTTGAGTTTGATCTGGTTCATGCTGATTTTGGCGCCAGCGCTTACTTTAAGGTTGGACACTCATTCCCCGAAGAAACCAAAAAAATCTGTGATGAAGCTGATGCAGTACTAAAAGGCCCAGTTGGCCTGAGCTATGAAGAAACACAGAAAATCCCGGTTGATATGCAACCAGAGCGTGGTGCCATTCTACCGCTGCGTAAACATCTCGATACCTACGCAAACCTGCGCCCGGTTTATTTACCCAAAAGCCTGTCGCACTTTTCTCCTCTTAAGCCAGAGATCGTAGGTGAGGGCATCGATATTCTGATAATTCGTGAACTGGTAGGTGGCCTGTATTTTGGTAACAAGGAAGTTGGCGTCAATGAAGAAGGTCTTCGTTATGTGCGCGAAACCCTTGAATATGATGAAAAGCAGATATCACAAATCATTCATTTCGCATTCAAACAGGCGATGAAGCGTAAGAAAGTTTTGCACAATATCCATAAAAGCAACGTCCTGAAATCCAGTGTGTTATGGAATGAAATCGTCGAAGAAATTGCACCACAATATCCTGAAGTTGAAGTTAAGCATCAACTGGTCGATTCAGCGGCAACGCTACTGTGTCTCGACCCTGGCCAGTTTGACGTGATGGTGATGGAAAATATGTTCGGCGATATCCTGAGCGATCAGGGCGGCGGTATTCTGGGCTCACTGGGACTAATGCCTTCTGCCTGTCTGGGTAGCGATAAGGCATACTATGAGCCTTCACATGGCTCTGCACCGGATATTGCGGGTAAAAATATTGCCAACCCTTACTCCATGATCGGCTCGGTCGCGATGATGCTGGAACATAGTTTCGGCATGCTGGAAGAATCTAAAAATATCTGGACAGCAATCCAGAGTGTATATGCTCAGGGTTACTCGACTCCAGACCTGTCCAAGCCAGGCAGCGGCGTTAAGATGATTAATACCGATGCCTTTGGTGATCTGGTTGTTGAAGAGCTGAATAAACTGTAATTATTTGATCGACGAAAGGGGCAACTCGTGTAATTCAAGATTGATTACACGAGTTGTTGCCAGTAGTAGGTCGGATAAACAAAGTGCCATCCGACGTCAACTATCCCCAGGATCCATCAGTGCGGGAAGGCGTCGTTCCTCCTTTACCAAGCTACAACTCCGGTTACGAAGTTTTCTCTTATTTTAATGTCACCCTAAATGTTCTAGCGCACTATGTAATTTTTTAGTTAGATGTTTTGGGTGAGTTTTAGTCAGGGATACTGTGGTGCAATTTTGAAATTGACTGAAGGGTATGATTGCATTTACAAATGCAGTAATGACCGCCTCTTCATCAAAATTGTGTTGTTCAAAATGTAGAAATTTAATCTCCAGGTGGCTGGATTTTCTATGAGCTTTACAATCCATTCGTCCGATAAATTCATCCCGGAAAAGTAGTGGCAGGCAAAAGTAGCCATACTGACGTTTTGCTGCAGGTACATAACATTCCAGCTGATAGTCGTATTCAAACAGTGCTTTGAGCCGCTCACGCTGAATGACACTATTGTCGAAAGGCGAAAGAATTCGCATGCGATTACTTAATCGGGGCAGGGGGCATTCAAGCGCGCCAGTTTGCAGTATAAATATTTCGCCACTGTTTAATTGAACCTGTTCTAAAGTGCGTTGCGCCAACCTTTCGTCTACCAGAGCTTTGACAGCTTTGCGTAGTTCGGTATTTCGGCGCAGGTAGGTCAGACCTTTAAGTGAAACAAGTCCATGGCAGCGTAATTGTTGTTCTAATATGTACTCTGAAAATTCTTCTATGTGAGGCATCTTTGAATTTACATGAGAGGGGAGTACCCGTTCTGTCAGGTCATATATTTTCTGGAATCCCTCGCGGTTACTCACCATCAGGTCGCCTTGCATATATAACTGTTCTAGTGCTTTTTTGGCGGGCTTCCAGTCCCACCAGCCTGCAGGTTTAGTGCTGTTCGTTTCTACATCTCGAGATCGTATCGGGCCTTCAGAGTGTATGCGGGCCAGGAGTTCAGCCATAAGTTTCTTATCAGGGTTTCTATACCAATGGGTTTGGCCATTTTTAATGGCTTGTTTATAAGGGAGGGAGAATCGAAAATCGGCAATAGGTAAAAAAGCTGCTGCGTGTGCCCAGTACTCGAAAATATCTCCATCTAGCAACATCTTGTTGATCATCGAAGGTTTGAAATTGGGTACTCTAGAGTAAAGGACATGATGGTGTGCTCGCTCTACCACAGATATGGTGTCGATCTGTACATAACCTATATGGTTAATTGCCTTACGTGCTCCCTCCAGGCCACGTCCAAAGGGTTGAGCCAGCAATAGCCCCTGTGCAGACAGGGCAAGGCGTCGTAAACGAGTCTTATCCTGCGGGCGTTTAATTTCGATCACAGCAAGAATGCAGCGAGCGTAGTGAGGCCGTTATTTAGCAGCCGATGTTGATAGCTCATGTAATTGCAAATTAATCACACGGGTTGTCGCCAGTATGGCTGCAAAAACCTGGTTCGAATGCACACCTCGTGTTTTGATGCTCTTGTGCTTTGTGCGCCAGGTGATAATACATTCGGTGAGCGCGTTGGTATTGCCGCCACGCGGAATGCGAACCTCGAAATCTTCCAGTTTTGGTAACACGTAGTAATCTGGGCTAAATACCTTCCCTACGGCATTGATAAAGGCGTCAAAGCCACCATTACCTGCACCGGTAGATTTCACAATTTCACCATCCAGGTTTACTGCAATGCTCACCGTAGATTCCAGGTTCAGGCCACTGGTGATGGAGCAATTGATCAATTTGATATGATGGTAGTCACTGCTCTCCATGACATCAGCAATGATGAAGGGTAGGTCATCGGGTGTAATATTCTGTTTGGAGTCACCCAGTTTTACGATGCGTTGCAATACTTTTTCCTGATTCTCCGGGCTAAGACTCAGATCCAGTTTTTCCAGGTTTTTCAATAGCGATGCCTTACCGCTCATCTTACCCAGTGCGTAAGTGCGTTTACGTCCAAATCTTTCCGGGCTTAAATGACTTTCGTACAGACCACCTTTGGTATCACCATCGGCATGTATGCCCGCAGTTTGCGTAAACACATTGCTACCCACAATCGGTGTGTTATCGCTGATGCGCTTTCCTGAAAAGCGCTCAACCATATTACTTAAATCGAAGATATGGTGTTCATTGATCGATAGCTTCATGCCCATCTTATCTTTCAACACCACCGCCACCTCTGCCAGCGATGCATTACCTGCACGCTCGCCCAGACAGTTCAGAGTGCAATGTATTGCACCTGCACCGGCAGCTACGGCGGCCATTGCGTTAGCTGTGGCCAGCCCATAGTCATTATGCGGATGAAAATCAAATTGCTGGTCAGGAAAACGTGCCACCATATCGCTAATGGCAGCAGTGACTTCAGCGGGTGACATCACACCAAGCGTATCGGGTAGTAAATAACGTTTTACGCCACAATCTTTTACTGCATCCATTAGGCCATAAACATAATCAGGATTATCCTTGTAGCCGTTAGACCAGTCTTCCAGATACATATTGACTGTGAGACCTTTGCTTTGAGCGTAGCTTATGGTCTGTCTAATCGCCTCGGCATGTTCAGATAGTTCCTGCCGTAATTGATTGCGGCAATGGTTTTCACTGCCCTTGGTCAACAGGTTGATGGTGCGCCCGCCAGTTTCGACTATCCAGTCTACGCTACGCGTATGATCCACAAAGCCCAGTACCTCGATACGCTCCAGATAGCCTTCTTCGGCTGCCCATTCGTTAAGCGTAGTGACAGCCAGCTTTTCACCCTCTGATACCTTGGCCGAGGCAACTTCAATACGGTCGACCCCAAGCTTTTGCAATAAAGCCTTGCCGATGTTGACCTTTTCATCTGGTGTGAAAGAAACACCCTGCGTCTGTTCTCCATCACGCAAGGTGGTATCCATCAGCTCAATATGTCGCCCTGTATCAGTCATACTATTTATCAATGCTTAAGAGTAAGGATAGCTTATTTCCACAACCAGGGGTGCGTCTGTTGCTGACGCGCTTCAAACGCATCAATCTTATCCACGTGCTGCAGGGTCATACCGATATCATCTAAACCCAGTAACAGGTTTTGTTTGCGGAATTCATCTATGTCGAATTTCACCACTGTGCCAGCAGGCGTAGTAATGGTTTGCTCAGGCAAATCGATAGTGAATTTCACACCTTCATTATCACGAATTTCCTGCATCAACTGATCCAGTTGCTGACGCGAAACCACTATCGGTAATATGCCATTCTTGAAACAGTTGTTATAAAAAATATCCGCATAGCTGGTTGAGATAATGGTATTAAAACCATAGTCTTCAATCGCCCAGGGTGCGTGTTCGCGTGAAGAACCACAGCCGAAGTTATCTCCAGCCACGAGAATTTTTGCATCCTTGAAGGCTGCTTTATTCAGTTCAAAATCTGCATTGTCGCTACCATCGGCGTTATAGCGCCAGTCGTGAAACAGGTGTACGCCAAATCCTGAGCGTTCAACCTTCTTCAGGAATTGCTTGGGAATGATTTGATCGGTATCGACGTTACTGCGGTCCATTAATGCGGCAGTGCTAGTATGGTTGGTATAAGGCTTCATATTTAATCTCTCTGAATTTGGTATTTTATATCAGCTAATCTCAGCGATTTACAGCTTGCGGATATCTACAAACTTACCCGCTGCTGCCGCTGCGGCTGCCATAGCAGGAGACACCAGATGGGTACGCCCACCTTTGCCCTGACGGCCTTCAAAGTTACGGTTAGAGGTTGAAGCACAACGCTCGCCGGGTTTTAGCTCGTCACCATTCATCGCCAGGCACATGGAACAGCCAGGTTCGCGCCATTGCCAGCCAGCAGCAACAAATATCTGATTCAGGCCTTCTTCTTCAGCCTGTTTTTTAACCCAGTAGGAACCAGGCACCACAATCGCGGTAACACCCTCAGCTACCTGAGTGCCTTCGGCTACCTTCGCAGCAGCACGCAGATCTTCAATACGACCATTGGTGCAGGAACCAACAAATACATAATCAATGTTGATATCGGTAATATCGGTATTAGCCTGTAGGCCCATGTAATCCAGAGCGCTGGCACAGGCTTTCTGCTTTTCTTCATCACTAAACTGCTGAGGGTCGGGTACCTTTTTATCCACGCCTATTACCTGCTCGGGCGAGGTGCCCCAGGTAACCTGCGGTGCAATATCATCTGCATGCACAGTGATCTCTTTGTCATATACAGCGCCTTCATCGGTGACTATGCTTTTCCAGTAGGCGACAGCCTGATCCCAGTCTTCACCCTGCGGAGCAAACTCGCGACCCTTAAGAAATTCAAAGGTCTTTTCATCCGGAGCAACCAAACCTGCTCTGGCACCACTTTCGATGGCCAGATTACATAGAGTCATGCGACCTTCCATAGACAGTTTGCTGATTGCATCACCGGTGTATTCGATAACATAGCCCGTACCGCCTGCAGTTCCGATATGTCCAATAATCGAAAGCGCGATATCCTTGGCGGTGCAGTATTCGGATAGTTCTCCTTCTACGTTGACACGCATGGTTTTGGATTTCTTCTGGCGCAGGGTCTGGGTGGACAGCACATGCTCAACCTCTGAGGTACCAATACCAAAGGCCAGTGCGCCAAAAGCGCCGTGGGTAGCGGTATGGCTATCACCACATACCACGGTCATGCCGGGGTGAACAAAGCCATGCTCGGGTACTACGATATGAATGATGCCGTTATTGGGGCTTTCCATATCGTACAGACGCATGCCGTTATCGGAGCAGTTTTTCATCATAGTCTCGACCTGTTTGCGAGCTATGGGGTCCTTGATAGGCTGGTCACGATCCTTGGTAGGCACACAGTGGTCCAGAGTCGCCAGGTTGGCCGCTGTACGACGCACGGCGCGATTCGCATTTCTAAGACCTTCGAAGGCCTGGGGGCTGGTCACTTCATGTAGCAAATGACGGTCAATATACAGTGTAGGAGCCTGACCTTCAGATTCATGCACTAAATGGTCATCCCAGATTTTCTCATACATCGTTTTTTTCATGCGAATTCTCTCTTAAATTTGCTTTTCTGTTGTAGCAGTCAGATTTTGGGGGCAGAAGTATAACATCTGAAAAAATGATAACTTAATCAGTTTTAGGTATTAAGACATATTATTTTTTGAATTTTGACCGTACAAAATATGTGTTTATTTCATGGGGAAGCTGCTGTGCGTAAATTCCATAATCAACACAATTAGAATTAAGGCGTATAATCCTGTTCTGTCCCCAAGCTCTGGCGACTGTTAAAGACTATATTCGAGACCATGAATATTACGCCACCGATTATGATTCAAAATATCCCAGTCACATCAATGCCATCGATGGCGTGAAACGCGAACCAGGGCCTGTTAACACGTATTAATTATCACTGCTGGAGACCATTTTTCTTCCAGCAAGGCAGAAGGAGAGCTGTGTAGTTATTCGACATAAGTGACTTATGTCCATGGAAGGACTGTATTTCGACAATGCAGGACGCCTATATAGACATAGGTGGTAGGGCGAAGCTCGACTCCAGAGAGGGAGGAGGCAGGGCAAAGCAGGATGCCAGGGCCGAGGCAGCCGTAAGTAGGATAACGCAGGCAGTTATCGAGAAACAGAGGTTAAAAATTCATATTCAGTTTCAGATGGGTATACAGATATCTCAGCAAGTTATTCTGAGTAATTCAGGGCGAAAAATATCCAGCTTTTCATCTCTGTGTGCTTTGTGTCCTTCGCGGTTAATATTTATTTAAGTGCTGTAATTCAGGTAAGTTTCAGCAATGATCAGGGTAATTTTTTATGAAATCATTTATTGCATCCGATGGGCATCAATTTGTGGCCTACCAGAGTGAACCAGCAACAGCACCTCGTGGGGTGGTCATCATCATCCAGGAGATTTTTGGCGTAACCGATCATCTTTGTGAAACTGCTGATAATCTAGCTAAAGAGGGCTATATTGGCGTGGTTCCAGCATTTTTTGATCGTCTGCAACCGGGTCTGCAATTGACCTATAACGATGCAGAACAGGGTAGGGAGCTGGCTATGCAGTTACAGCCCGATCAGGTGATACTCGACATAGCAGCCGTAATTGACAGCCATAAGAACTCCAGGGTAGCCGTGATGGGATTCTGCTGGGGCGGGACACTGGCATACCTTGCCGCCAGTCAATTAAACATCGATGCAGGGATCGCCTATTACGGCACCCGTATACACCAGAACCTCGATCAAAAACCAGCATGTCCGTTTCTGTTTCAATTCGGCGCTAAAGATCATCTGGTATCGGCGGAAGATATTGAAGCCATTCGACAGGAAAATTCCGAGGCTACGTTTTTTGTTTATGAAAAAGCAGGGCATGCTTTTAATTGTGAACCACGAGAAACGTATCACCGTGAAAGTGCTGATCTGGCATGGGAAAGGAGTTTGGAGTTTTTACAACAGAATCTGGATTAATTTCTAAATCTCAATGCCTGGCTGTGGTACAAGGTTGGTGCTTGTAAGAATTTTCAGGGGAGGGGTTCTGTGTATGCCATCGCTTACAGACTTCACGGTCAGATCATTTAGCTGCATTTTTCAGATCGATTATGAACTACAATATGCTGGTGATTATTCATGATGGCGTAGGCAGCAATATCGATAGAAAAGATAGTTGCTAATCCAACAATACTATCCTGAACCCATTGCCTTAATATCAAATATTGAAAGCCTGACACCGTTGCACTTCGCTAAACTCGCCTATTGTAATTTTCCACCCCATAGGGTACTTGCTTGTCACGTATCGCCACTTGAATACGAAGCTGGAAATCTGAAAGGCAATCGATCCGATAATTATGCTATGCTGCTGATATCGGGAGTTTGAGTGCCAAGGAGCAGGGCGATGAACATAAATACACCTAGCCGGAACTGCCTCACATGAATGCCAAGATTAAGCTGCTGCTGGTCGCGCTGATGCTTGTATCAACCATTAGTGTCGGCAATGCAGCAGAGCGGAAAATGAAGATTCTGGTACTGCACTCCTATCATCAGGGCCTTGAGTGGACTGATAACATCACCAGCGGTATCCAGCAGGTGTTTGCTCCGCTGCACGATGCCTACGAAGTTCACTACGAGTATCTCGATACCAAACGAAACACTGGCAAAGCCTATATGCATGAGGTGGCCAGGTTCGTTTCCGAAAAGAATAGCAGGATTCGCTTCGAGGCGATTATTGCATCCGATAACAATGCACTGGAACTGTTGAACGAAGGAGCGCTCACCTTCAAGGGCGATCCTCCGATTATTTTTTGCGGCATTAACAACTACAATGAAACGCTGACCAGCCATCTCAATCGGGTAACGGGCATTGCCGAAACCACCAATCACCGAGGAACGCTCGATTTGATGATGAAGCTGCATCCGCAGCGAAAGCATGTTTATATTGTGCTCGACAGAACCCCCACGGGCAACTCGATCAGGGAGGAGTTCAAGCGGTTCGAGGAGATCTACGCCGGAAAGCTGGAATTCGAGTTCCTGAGGGATTTTATTCTGGACGAACTGCCCGACAAACTGGCCCATCTCGACGGCAACGACATCATCTATATTCTCACCTTCAATCGTGACAGGAATAACAACTTCATCTCCTACAGCGAGGGGATCGAAATGCTTTCGCGCAGTGCAAACGCACCGATATATGGATCGTGGGATTTCTATCTAGGCAAGGGCATTGTCGGCGGTAGCATCACTTCCGGCTACCAGCAGGGTCTGAAGGCAGCAAATATTGCCGTGAAGATGTTGCAAGGCTATCAGGAGATACCAGTGCTGAAGGAGAGCCCGGTTCGCTACATGTTCGATTACATTCAGCTGCAAAAACAGGGTATCGACGGCGCCCAGCTTCCCGTGGGAAGCACCATCATCAATATGCCACCGGCACCGTATGAACGTTATAAGTCGTTTCTTATCCTGATTTCAGCCACCCTGCTTCTGAGCCTGTTGTGGCTGCTCTGGAAATATCTGCGTCAACGTTCCGTTCTGGAGGAGAAAAAGGCACAGGCCATACGGCTCGAACTCATGGTGCAGGAGCGGACCCGTGAGCTGGAAGAGTCCAATGAGAAGCTACAACTACTCTCAAGTCTGGACGGGCTGACCCAACTCCATAACCGGCGCTATTTCGACGAACGACTGGATAAGGAGGTCAGCAGGCTGCAACGACTATCGTCCCCGATTTCACTATTGATATGCGATATCGACTATTTCAAGAAATACAACGACAGCTATGGACACCTGGCTGGCGATGATTGCATCAAGATCGTGGCAAACACGATTCAGCAGAGCTGCAAACGGGCTGCCGATGTCGCCGCGCGCTATGGTGGCGAGGAGTTTGCCGTGATCCTGCCGGACAGCGACTCGGAACACGCGCTCAGGGTTGCCGAATCGATATGCAGTAAGCTCGAATCCAGGCATCTTGCGCACGAGGCATCCGATGTAAAAGATATCGTTACCCTGAGCATTGGCGTGGCCTCCATTGTCCCCGACCAGCACACCACCCCATCCTCGCTCATCTCGATTGCCGACAGGGCGCTATACGAGAGTAAACACAACGGCCGGGACCGGATCACGGTGCGACATGAAGCATCCTGAAGGCGCAGCCGAAGTTATCCTGCCCTCTCTGGGGGAGCTCTGTCTGACCTATAAAGTTCAGGTCTGAGTCTTGCTGGCTTTAGCCATAATGCGCTCCTTGCGTTGAGTGAATGGATTTAACATTAACGTTGATCTGTAGTGTTGATCTGTAGTAGTGTCGAGCTTTAAAAATGGGTGTCCCAAAAAGACCAAAATAATTATCCCAAAAATATGTTCGGCGTGTCCTTCGGTTACGAGGATAAAAGCAAACCGGAAAACCAGATCGTGCCCGGGCGCGCCAGCGTTGCTGAAACCACCACATTTATCGATTAGGAACCTACCAATGTCAGATTACACAGCCCCCACCAAAGATATGCAGTTCGTCATCGAATCACTGGCGAATCTGGATGTGCTCAATCAACTTCCAGGTTACCAGGATGCCACCGCGGATATGGTTGAAGCGATCCTCGAGCAGGCGGGTCGATTCGCCAGCGAGATCATCGCACCGTTGAATCAAAGCGGCGATCAGCATGGCGCGCAACTGGAGGATGGCAAGGTCAGCGCACCACCGGGCTTTGCCGATGCTTATCGTCAGTTCACCGAAAACGGCTGGATGGGGCTTGATCAGCC
>JBNKPX010000105.1:0-9887 GCA_050295575.1 Gammaproteobacteria bacterium
CTTTCGTCCAACAGTCATCGTGGGGCTGTGGCGTGGCGGTAGTACGGTGGGTATCTATGTGCATGAATGCCTGCAGCATCTGGGGGTGAAAACGCGCCATATTGCCGCACGCACCTCTTATGAAGGCGCAGACAGTTATCAGGACATGGTGGATAATCATGCAGATATTAAGATCCATGGGCTGCAATACCTGTATGAAACGCTGGAGCATGATGATGCCCTGTTGATTGTCGATGATGTATTTAATTCCGGGCTCAATATTGATGCGGTGATCAACAAGTTATCATCCAGGACAAAACGAAATATGCCTGACGAAACACGAGTGGCGACCATCTGGTTCAAGCCTGATAATAATCGCACGGATCGCAATCCAGACTACTATCTGCATACAACCAGCGACTGGCTGGTATTACCCTACGAATTAACTGGTCTGGACTATCAGGAACTGATTGCAAATAAGCCTTTTATGAAGCCGATACTGGAGAGTGTTAAGCCTTAATATCTGCCAGATAAGCGGAGTAAAGCAACACTATGAAACTATTACGCTATGGGAATGCAAGCTTCGCCCTGGCTGCAACCGTGTGATGTAATCATCTAGGCATAGATGGCCCCGGAGAGCAGCGTCAAGGCGTACCTGGGTGGCAGCAAGCATAAATTAAAATACGAGATCGACTCATGTCTATCAATCACCCCCTGGCATCGTGCAGGCACTGGATTTTTGATATGGATGGCACTCTCACCATCAGTCAGCACGATTTTGCATACATCCGTAAAAAGCTGGGTCTGCCGGAGGCGGTCCCCATACTCGAAGCGCTGAATGCGATGCCGGCTCATCAGGCAGAGCCGCTGTGGGAAAGACTTAATGAGATGGAGCTTTATTACGCAGGCAAAGCGACGATTATGCAAGGTGTGATTCCAGTGCTCGAGAGGCTTTATGCTCGAGGTGCCGAGCTTGCGATTCTCACACGTAATACCATGCCGGTGGTTAAGCAAACCCTGCTAGCCTGTGGTATCGATCATTTTTTCCCACAGCATCACCTGCTCGATCGTGATTCCTGTCAACCCAAGCCATCCCCAGAAGGCATTCATCACTTGCTTGAGCTCTGGGGTGCTCAGCCCGAAGATGCCGTTATGGTAGGCGATTACCTGTTTGATTTGCAGGCAGGCAAGGGTGCCGGCGTAACCACTATCCATATCGACCCAGAAGGCAGGTTTGCCTGGCCTGAGATGAGCGATATCTGTATTCAAGAGTTTGCTGAGATAGGGGCTTATATTGGCTGATTATGGCTGAAAATTACGGCCTGTTGCTGAGAGTTGATTTGCACGGAAAGAAGAAAGGGTTTCGAGTGCAGCCAGCAACTAAGATCCGGCTATTTTTTTTGGCTAAAAATCAAATTGGCGAGTAAGATCTGCTAACATCATCTAATATTTAAGCAATTTGGAAACTATGTTCTAGTCTTGTAATAGTGTCTTTTCCGAAAAAATTCTAACGAATTCCAGGGGACAAAAATGAAAAAAGCTGATGACCTTAAGGCTAAGAATTCTTTTACTTCATATTTTAATACTAAGGATGTTGAAGGAATAAAAAAAACCATAGTGAACCACCTGTTAAGTTTTCAGGGGCGAGATCCAGATCGAGCGGGTACTACGGATATTTATAAAGCCCTTGCCTACACGATGAGAGATTTTCTGGTTGAAAACTGGATTAATACTCAGCAAAGTTATTACACAAAAAAACAAAAGCGGGTCTATTACCTCTCGCTGGAATTTCTGATAGGTCGCTCTCTGGGCAACAGCCTGTTCAATATGGGATTTTACGATAAAGTGAACCAGGCCGTTGATGAGCTCGGTTTTGATTTAGCAGCAGTGCGAGAAGAGGAAGAGGATGCAGCCCTTGGCAATGGCGGCCTGGGTCGGCTAGCCGCGTGTTTTATGGATTCCATCGCTACCATGAAAATCCCCGGTTATGGCTATGGTATTAATTACGATTTTGGCCTGTTCCATCAAAACTTCATTGATGGCTATCAGGTTGAAAGCCCCGATAACTGGCTGCGTTATGGCTCGCCCTGGGAGTTTGACCGAACACACCCTTTATATGCGGTAAATTTTTATGGCAATGTAAATAGTTATATTGATAACAAAGGTCGTTACCGCTCCGAATGGGTTAACACAGATACGGTGATGGCCAATCCCTGTGATGTTTTAATACCAGGGTATGGCAATAATAATGTCATCAATATGCGGTTGTGGCGTGCCAAAGCTTCGAGAGAGCTGGACTTAAATTATTTTGGTAAGGGCGATTATATTGGGGCTGTGCACAATAAGGTTAAATCTGAAACCATATCAAAACTACTCTATCCACCTGATGATGAAAGCGCAGGGCGGGAGTTGAGGTTAAAGCAGCAATACTTTTTTGTTGCAGCTACATTTCAGGATATTTTCAGGCGTTACGTAAAGCACAATAAAGGGTTTAAGGATTTCAGTGATAAGGTTGCTGTGCAGCTGAATGACACTCATCCCTCTATTGCAATCCCAGAATTGATGCGTCTGTTTATGGATGATCATGGTATGGGTTGGGAAGAGTCCTGGGATATTTGTGTTAAGACTTTTGCCTATACCAACCACACCCTTATGCCAGAAGCCCTGGAAACCTGGACCGTAGAACTGTTTGGAAAGGTGTTGCCACGACATTTACAGATAGTGTATGAAATTAATCATCGATTTTTAGATCAGGTTGGCAAGAAATATCCCGCGCAGAATGGCTTACTCAGGAACATGTCAATCATCGATGAAGGCCCTCCTCAGCGGGTGCGCATGTCACATTTGGCTATAGTTGGCAGCCATTCGGTTAATGGTGTTGCAGAGCTGCATACGGAGCTGATAAAAACCCGACTGTTTAAGGATTTTTATCAGTTTTATCCAGAGCGATTTAACAATAAAACCAATGGTATTACACCCAGAAGGTGGCTGCTTAAATGTAATACGAGGTTGTCTTCCCTGATAAAAGAAAGCATAGGCGAAGGGTGGATTACAGAGCTGGGACAACTTAAACAGCTTGAAAAGTTCGCCGAAGATGCAGCGTTTCAGGACAAGTTTTATGCCGCAAAACTGGCCAACAAACAACGCCTGGCTCCGGTTATTAAAAGCTTATGTGGTGTTGAAGTAAATACTGACTCAATATTCGATGTGCAGGTGAAGCGTGTGCACGAATATAAGCGCCAGCTGTTGAATCTATTACATGTCATTGCGCTTTATCAACGCATTATTACCAGGCCTGATGAAGAGGTAGTTCCGCGTACGGTCATTTTCGCTGGTAAGGCTGCCCCTGGCTATTATAAGGCCAAGCTGATTATTAAACTTATCAACTCTGTTGCAGAGGTCGTAAACCAGGACCCTAGGGTTGGGGATAAGCTAAAAGTCGTTTTCATCCCGAATTATGGGGTGTCTTTGGCAGAAAAAATTATCCCGGCGGCCGATCTGTCTGAGCAAATCTCCACTGCAGGAACTGAGGCTTCGGGTACAGGCAATATGAAGTTTGCACTCAATGGAGCCTTGACCATTGGTACACTTGATGGAGCCAATATTGAAATAAGGGAAGAGGTTGGCAGCGAAAACATTTTTATATTTGGTCTGACGGCAGAACAGGCCGAGTGGGAAAAGCGTGCTCCCAAACGAACTCCACAGCAAATCTATCAGCAAAGTGATGAAATTCGTCAGGTTATTGATGCTATTGGGCAGGGGTGTTTTTCAAAAGAGGACAAGAAACTATTTATACCGATTTATGATGATCTGATGAATCATCACCGGGACCCGTATCTACATTTGATGGATTTAGAACAGTATTTGCGCTGTCAGGAGCGGGTCGAACAAACCTACCTGGATCAAAGGCAGTGGCGCAAAATGGCCATTCTTAATGTGGCCAGGATGGGCAAGTTTTCAAGTGACCGTACCATTCGGCAATATGCAGAGGAAATCTGGGGGATTGAAGTGGAGTAAATCTGGGCATTGGCAGATATTCAGGATGAAGGCAGCTTGCTGCCTTCATCTCAATACCTGGGTTAATAAGACTAACTCAGGCTACCTCAGCGGACATTCGCAGCGTTACGATATGCTATATGGCATATCGAACACAACTTAGTCATTGATGACTCAAAACAAATGATCAGGCCTGTGCGGGAAGACTCAAATTCTTGCGTAGCATGGACCAGTTATCAATATTTTCGAAAAACAGATGAAGCCGTGATCCTCGTATTCCAATAATTCTGGCTTTGGCGGATGTGAGGCCATCCGGACTGCTTAAATATACATCCGTATTTCTCACGGCCTGTTCACCCTGGATCATACCCGTATTCGGTATGTTTATTAGAGCACCTTCGGTTGATATATTCAGGGTTTCGGCCTCGCTGATATCCTGATCTGCTATTTGCAGATTGAGTATGCGGTGTGCAATACGACGGCCATATTTTCTACGCTGACGTAAGCGACCAATGCCGCTGGCAAGGTTAATCGATACACCAAGGAAAAAACCGATAACACAAAACACATAGATCATGGGATCCAGGGGTTGGTTTGGATCGAATATGATGTTTAAAGCTTTGTCATGCGTATAAAGGTAAATAAGGTAAATCATGCCGCAGCTTGCCAGGCCCTGTGATAGAGCCCCGGCCGCTCTGGTCAGGTAGAACCGCTTTCTGCTAATGTCTGGATTAGTACCGGAGTCAAGCCTGAAAGCTGTGAAAGCTGCCGTTAGAAAAACAATGGAAGACCATGCTAGTACAGAGCGAAGGGTTGGGATGATATTTATCTCATCTCCATTGATATTTTTGATGCTAAATGAAATGGTGAGTAGTACCAGTGCGCCGAGAATATAGGAAGACAGGGCAACTATGAAATAAATGAACCAGGGACGTTCCCCGCTAGAGCGGTACAGCCCCTGTTCTGTCACTGTGGGCCAGGCGTCACTATGGGTTGAAAGGTATCGCTTTACCAGTAATACCAGTAACACCGGCATGATGATAAAAGGAGTCCCGTAGCCTATCCATGCAACAATTTCTCCAGTTGTTAGGTTCTCAGGTAGTGGGATGCCTGTCCATTGGAGTATAAAAAGGGCAACAATACTGCCTATCACAATAGAACCAAACACCGCAGAAATAATCCAGGTTACGGTATTCCATGGAATAGGAAATTCATTATGCTCACTGGCAAGGTAGCCCAGTTGATCAAGGTAAGTGTCCACCATGCTATCGGACTGAGCCGCTAAATAGAGCAGGCAACTGATTAGCCGGTAACTTCGGTTTAGCGTGCTATCCAGGCCGGTCTCAAGCCTCAATTTCTCTTCACCGGAAATATCCCCTGACTTATATTTCAGCATCAGCAGGAATAGCTGCTGGTAATTTGTCTCAATAGAGCTGTAGTGCAGCTCTGGATTCTGAATGTAGCTTTTAAAGGGGAACTTGACTCTCCAGCTGTCTACAAAATATAGCAGGTAGCTAAGTTTTGCCCAGCGCGCCTCAAGTGTCCATGTGCCAAGTTCAAAATCTTCTGCAGTAAGGTCCAGGCGACTCGCCTGACTGGATTTGCTCAGGTACCTTTGATCACTTAATATTTTATCGATCCGGGCTTGTTCATAGCAAGGTTTGCCGTTTTTAATACGATGGTATATTGCTCTACCTTTATAAGGTATCTGAGCCTTTTTATGCAGGTATAGTTTTGAGTTTTCAAGTAAGTCCTTGATCCAGGGTAAATTAGGAGCCATACCTGTTATGATCAAGGTAGCAAGAATGATTTTTTCCCTGACGTTGACAGGGACAGAAGTGGCAGGGTCTGTCGCCGCGGGCGTACTGCCGGTTAAGCTAGAATCAACTGCTACGGTGGCCGAATTGAAATCAGGCATGAAGAGCACCAGAAGTATATACAGGCTTTCAGTAACCAATATGAAGGTAGCGCGAAAAAAATTATATTCGAAGCGTTCGGTCAGATACCTGGGTAAGGCGGGTTCCAGCATTTCATCATTAGAACTGCCGGGGGTTGTGTGATCTTTGTCGACAAAACTATACCCCGGTTCGTTGAAAAAATTAGAGGCAAAAACAAAAACAACGATAAATCCGATTAAGAAGTATATATATGTTAGATCCATGGCATTATCTCCTGATGTTTAGGGTGATAACTCAGCATGGAAAATTCGCCACAGTACTTCTACCTTAATAACTGTGTATCCCTGAGTAATGCTAATCCATTTTGAGTATCCGGGATTTTAATTATTAGGGAACCTCTGATTAATTCAGAGCTTCCTTAGTAAGTGCACCCTTTTAAAAATGCAAGCACTGAACTTTTCACAAGCAAAGCATGCACTAAAGCTTAAGCAAGGAGCCAATAGAAAATTTTAATAGGTTTCAAGAGCTCATAAAACGATACTGTCCCCTTTGCATCGGGGCTACAGGTTTGAGTTGTCTATATGATTGATGGATGATTGAATTATTTAGAGCTTACTTAATAGAAAACCCCGGCCTAAAAAAACCGGGGTTTTTAGTTACACCAGACAAGCTAGTAGTACACTTACTCTTCACATATGGTCAACACGAGTCACTACCGCATGTCGACTCAGCCAAGCTTGTTTCAGAAAGAGGTTTATACCCGAGCCTGGGTTTCTGGTTTTATTTACCCATTAAGCCTCGTATTGCGGCGGGGATATCAGCCGGGAACACCACTGTTTTTTCATTGTTTGATTTGGCCAGTTCCTGTAGCGATTTAATATATTTTTCTCCCAGCAGATAAACCACTGGCATTTCCTTGTCCCCAATCGCTTCGGTAACCAGATTAATTGATTTTTGGCTCGCGGTAGCCAGAACCACCTGTGCTTCTGCATCACGTCTGGATGCCTCAAGGCGACCCTCAGCTTCGAGTATTGCAGCCTGTTTATCGCCATCCGCCTTGGTTACCTTGGCACGGCGCGCACGTTCTGCTGCTGCCTGCTCTTCCATAGCCTGCTGCATGGTTGTCGAGGGATTGATGTCCTGGATTTCTACGGTCTTCAGCGTGATTCCCCAATCTGAAATATCATCCGAAATGGCGTGTTTCAGTTGCGCCTTGATCTTGTCGCGAGAAGACAGGGCATCGTCGAGGTCCATCTCACCGATGATTGAACGCAGTGAGGTTTGTACCAGGGTTTGAATTGCAATCTCGTAATTCTCAACACCATAGACAGCCTTTTCTGGCGACAGAATATTGATATAGGCTACCGCGTTGGCAATGATGACCGCGTTATCGCGGGTAATCACTTCCTGCGATGGGATATCGAGTACGATATCCTTGGTCGTGACCTTATGGGCGACGCCATCCACATAGGGGATGATGATGTTCAAGCCCGGATTTAGTGTCTTGTGAAATTTGCCTAAGCGCTGTACTACCCATTTGTAACCCTGTGGAACCAGACGCACACCCTGTGCAATGGTAACCAGCACTAGCACGAAAACTGCAATAACAATATAAAAACCTGGGTTCATTTCCTTCTCCTTTTAAGCTTTAAATTTACTAACGATAAGTGTATTGCCAGAAACCTCTCTGACCTGCACCCTGTCACCCTGAGACAGGTCATCGGTTGACATGATCTGCCACTCATCCGCGCCGAGGACAGGCACTGAAAACCGCATAACTCCCCGTCGATTTTCATGTGGAACCTGAATTACATGCCCCACTTCACCGACAACTGCCTCACGTGAAAGTCCGGCCTTGGTGCGATCTACCGACAGGGGTTTGAGATATTTAAACCATAATCCTGCCAGGATCACCGATAACACTGTCCAGATAAAGATCTGCCAGTTGAGATCAAGTGTCGGCCAGATCAATAAAACAACACCAACGATAATGGCCGCAACGCCAAACCATAAAATAAAAAAACTACTCAAAGCGATTTCGCTGAGCATCAGAACGACACCGAATACAATCCAGTGCCAGTAAGCTATATCTAATTCCATAATCATTCCTCTTGAGACAGTATAGATCCTGTTATCACATACCATAGTGTAAATTGCAGATTGGGGTAATATTTTTTTCGAACTTACCGTCGTATCGATTTCTAACGCCCCCTCGAGAAAATCGGCTACTGGGCGTTAGCGCGCCCTTGCAAGCGTAAGGGGAGTATCAATTGTGAGAACTTCCCGAAGTATTTTTAAAACCAGGTAGAGAGCTCAACGTATCAACAGGTCTTATCGAAACAAGCAGGTACCTATTAGCTGCTTGCATTTCATGACTTTATGCTGAGTATAATGAGGGTTATCCTCTTTTCAAAATTTAAACCCGTATTGATATATTGAAAACCGATTCAGAAGCCAATCTCCTCGACAACCTTCCGACTGCGCTAAAACAGGATTTAGACAGGAATCTCTGTACCTGTATGGATGTGCCGAAAAGGCAGGTTATAGATGCCATCATCAAAGGCGCGATGACGCTGGAGGCAGTGAAAAAGGAAACCTATGCCGCTACGGGAGCTGGCTGTTGTGTACAACAGGTCGAAAGACTGATTGAATGCCTTTCTGTGCCTTGCTCACGGAAAAGGCGTACAGGCAAGAATAAAGTGGCTGACGATATCAAGCCCTCACACAGTCACAAATAAAAAGGCCCTGAGCTATTACAGGGCCTTGAATCGTCGTTGATAGTTGTTTTGCTTGCTACTTAGGCAGTGGCGGTTGCGGTTTTGGCTTGCTGTGCCTGCTGCTCTGCAATTTCCTTGTGTACCTGTTCCATATCCAGCGCTTTGACCTGTGATAACAACTCCGTCAGGGCGGATTCAGGTAACACACCAGGTTGGGAAAAAATGATGACTTTTTCTCGGAATACCATCAGGGTGGGGATTGAGCGAATCTGGAATTGAGCGGCTAGTTCCTGCTCCTGTTCCGTGTTGATTTTCGCAAATGTCATATCAGGATTGGCTTCAGCGACCTTCTCAAAGGTCGGAGCAAATGAACGGCATGGTCCGCACCAGGGCGCCCAAAAATCAACGATAGTAATATCATTGCCTTCAATGACTTCAGTAAAATTTTCTTTTGTTACTTCCATAACCATAGGGCACCTCGATCTCTGTAGAATATTAGTAACAACTAATATAGTGGTCATGCCGGATAAATTCAACCCCTGGCAATAGCCATGAAATCTTTAATTAACTCTGCATGGAGGGTGAAATGAGATGAAAAGCTCTGGATTAAGGCGAAAAGTGTACGTAATAGCCCACTATTACGAAGTTTGCTAACCTTGAGCAGGTGCATTTCAGGTCTTACTCAGCGATACACGAATTGATCTAAGGGGTCTTAAGTAGTTGCTATGAGCAGGGCTGGTAGTGTGAGTGATTTAAGGCTAAATGATAGATCAGCACCCGTACTCCCATTTAATGTAATAATCTTCTGCTATGCTCAAGAGTATTGCAATCAGGGTAACTGGTTATGAGTGAAAACATCCCCTTCGATTCTCAACAAATCGCCCAGCGGTCCAAAGAAGTCTTACTCCGTACAGCGATCTGGTCCTTTATTGGTGTGCTTTATGGCATGTTGTTCGTGCTGGTTTATAGTTTAGCCATTCATTTCGCGCCAGATTACTACCCATTATTTATCGCAGGTACGCTTTCGGGTTGTATTGCCGCGCTAATCTATAGCAGCATGCGTCTGGCAGCGATTGTCGCACCTTTGGCTTCGGTAACCAGCATTGCAACCATTATTTATCAGGGGCAGGTTGTCGAAATAACTAGCCTGCTGATTGTGACAGGGATTGTCGGTGTCATTACCGGGTCAATTTATGGTGTGATGGCTAAACAGTCTCGAGTTTATCGAGCCGATGCCAAAACGATAGCCGGTATTTTTTCAGGTTCGATAGTGTCTCTGGTATTTGCATTGTTCTAT
>JBNKPX010000106.1:0-9826 GCA_050295575.1 Gammaproteobacteria bacterium
TGTGGTATCTGGATAGAATCCGGTATCATTGGCATTTTTTAGATAGTGACCCGAGAAGAATATGGCAAGTTATAGCACCAGCGAGTTTAAAAGCGGATTAAAAGTCATTATGGACGGTGACCCCTGCGCCATCATTGAAAATGAATTTGTAAAGCCAGGAAAGGGGCAGGCATTCAATCGCGTCAAGATACGCAATCTGCGTTCAGGCCGTGTGCTGGAAAAAACCTTCAAATCAGGCGAAACCCTGGAAGCGGCAGATGTAATTGATATTGACATGCAGTATTTATACGATGATGGTGAATTCTATCATTTTATGGTGCCCGATACCTTTGAACAACATGCCGCCGATAAAAATGCTGTCGGTGATGCCTATCTATGGTTAAAGGCTCAGGATATGTGTGAAGTCACACTATACAATGGTTCACCATTAGCCGTTACTCCACCTAATTTTGTTGAGATGGCCATCGTCGAGACCGATCCTGGGTTAAAGGGCGATACCGCACAGGGAGGCACCAAGCCTGCTACTCTAGAGTCAGGTGCAGTGGTTAAGGTACCTTTATTTCTGGAGATAGGTGAAGTCATACGTGTCGATACCCGCAGCGGAGATTACATGTCACGCGTAAAGAGCTGATTGCAGACCTTGCAAACAGATCCGCTGACTATCCTTCAGCACAGGGCCCGAATGCTCAAGCAGATTCGGGCCTTTTTTGATGCGCGTGATTTTCTCGAAGTCGATACGCCATTACTCTCCAGCAGTACCAATACCGACGTGCATATCCAGTCGATCAGTGCATGTGTCAATAATCAGACCCGCTACCTGCAAACCTCGCCTGAGTTTGCCATGAAACGTTTGCTGGCAAACGGAAGTGGGTCAATCTATCAGGTCTGCCATGCATTTCGCGACGAAGAGCAGGGGCGGCGACATCAGCCTGAATTTACCCTGCTGGAATGGTATAGCCTGGGGTTTAATTACCAGCAATTGATGGATCAGGTGCAACAGTTAATACTCAGTTTTACCGATACCCCGGGCAGGTTCCAAAAAATAACGTATCACGGTGCATTTAAAGATTACCTGCATCTGGATATCGATAAGGATAGCGATGATTCATTGCGTATCTGTGTGAATAAATACATCAGCGGCATTGATAGTCATCTACTATCAAGAGCAGACTGTCTGGACCTGTTAATCAGTGAAGTGATCGCAAAACAGTTTACTGGTTTTACCTTTGTTTATGACTTTCCTTCAGAGCAGGCCTCCCTGGCAAGGTTGAAACCAGATAACCCTGAGGTTGCCGAACGATTTGAACTATTTCACCAGGATATGGAACTGGCAAACGGCTTTACTGAATTAACCGATGCCAGAGAGCAGAGAGCGCGTTTCGAAGCAGATAACCAGAAAAGAATTGACTCTGGCCTGTCTCCTTATCCAGTTGATGAGGAATTTTTGCAGGCACTGGAGCAAGGAATGCCAAATTGTGCCGGAGTAGCTTTAGGGCTGGACCGTCTGTTAATGGTGTTGTTGGAGAAAGATTCAATTCACCAGGTATTATCGCTAGCTTAAAGTACGCCCGATCAGTTCTCCCATTCTTAAAGTCTGCTGAGGTTTAAGGTCTGCTAGCTGAACCTTATCGGTGGTGAGCAGAATCACGGTTGATCCCATATTGAAGCGCCCCATCTCCTGGCCTTTGCTGAACTTTCTTTCAGCATGGTCGTAATCGAATTCTGATATCTTTTTTCCTTTTGGCGGCGTAACCAGGCCATGCCAGACGGTTTCAATAGCCGCCACATTAATTGCGCCGACCAGAATCATTGCCATGGGGCCGGTGGGCGTAGAAAACAGGCAGACCACGCGTTCGTTACGAGCAAAAAGGCGTGGAATCTGGCGCACGGTCCAGGGAGCTACACTAAAAAGGCGGCCAGGAACATGGATCATTCTCTTTAACTGAGCATCCATTGGCATGTGTATACGGTGATAGTTATAGGGTGCAAGGTAAATCGTGGCGAATTTTCCACCCTCAAACATATGTGACATCAAAGTATCGCCACCCAACAGGTCTTCTACTGAGTAAAAATGCCCCTTAGCCTGAAATAAATGGCCTTTCACGATATCGCCGCTTTGAGACACAGTGCCATCTACCGGGCTGGCAATAGCATTTTCGGCACTAGCTATAGGTCTGGCGTTAGGAGTCAGCGAGCGAATAAAAAAATCATTAAAGCACTCATATTCTTCGATGATTTGAATTTCAGCGTCGGACATGTCTACCTTGAAGGTTTTTATAAACCAGCGTATCACCGGAGTCGCCAGCGGGCTTTTGACTCGGGTCAGGAAATAGACGGCCCGTGAAATCAGGTGGTGGGGCAGAGCTGTAAATAACCAGCCCAGTAATTTTTCGGAAAACTGAGACTGGGTATTATTTTTTTTGGGCATGATTTACTGTTTTACTTCTAGTTGGATTTTCTGAGCCTTTGAATCACTAAAGCTGACCATTAGATCAATCTTGTCACCTATCGCTAAAGAGCTCACTGGGTTAATCAGCATAATGTGTTTTCCGCCTGGTTTGAGCTCGATGCTGCCTTTGGCGGGAATGACAAAGTTATCCTGTTGTACCATTTGCATCATGCCATCTTTCATGATGGTTTCATGCAGCTCTACTGTTTCAAAGGCATCACTTTGCATAGCGGTAATGATAGCATCTTCATCAGATGAATTAGTGATTTTAACGTATCCAGCTCGCATTGGAACAACCGGTGGTAATTGCTTAATCCATCCATCTGAAAATTCTACTTTACTGCTGTCTGCCATTATCTGCATTGAAAGCAGGCAAAGGATTAAGGTGATTGTTTTTTTCATGAGGGTCCTCAGTTATATTTTCCAATAATTTTATTCAGGTCGTGCGCAATACTGGCACTATCATGCGGCGGGCTGAACACGCCAGTGAAACGCCCCTGTGGGTCAATCAGGGTAAGTATTCCACTATGTGCGACATCATATCTAGATCCATCGGCTGATTTGCTGATGTCATGCATGACGCCCAGTGCCTGAGTTAATTTATTCACCTCTTCAATCTCACCGCGAGCACTCATAAATGTGGGATTAAAGTAAGTTACGTAGTCCTTCATTTTAGCCAGATCATCACGCTCAGGATCTATAGAAATAAAGGTAATCTGAAGCTGCTTTTTTAACGATTCATCGGTGATCAGTTTCATCATATTAGTCAGCATCTGCAGTGAATCAGGGCAGATATCCGGGCAATTGGTATAGCCAAAGAACATCAGTTGCCATTTTCCCTTGATGCTTTGCTGGTTGAAAGGCTTGCCAGCATGATCGGTTAACTCAAAAGCAGGTAGTGGCCTTGCCTGGCTACCAAACCAGGTGATAGCCTGAAGTACTATGGGTTCAGGTTTAAG
This sequence comes from Gammaproteobacteria bacterium, assembly GCA_050295575.1. Lineage (GTDB taxonomy): Bacteria > Pseudomonadota > Gammaproteobacteria > JACNJF01. The sequence continues at coordinate 3,409 of JBNKPX010000106.1, forward strand.
CATTAGCATCGAGCTGGCTAAGCCGAGGCCGATTGCCGCTAAAAGACCAATGATGATAAGATTTTTTTTCACTATAGATGTACCGGTTGCTTGAAATTACACAATGCAGAAGCAAAACTGTGTACAATTCGCGGCATTATATTTGATGCATAGATTTAAACCTAGTGGAAAGCAAAGAAATCTTGGAAAGTAAAGAAATTACCGGCTCTTTGACATCGATCGCTGACTATATTCGATGGGCAAGTAGTGAGTTTTATCGAAACAATCTCACCTTCGGCCATGGCTTTGTCAGTGCACTGGATGAGGCGGTTTATCTGGTGTTACATGCACTGAATCTGCCCTTCGACTGGCCGCAACAATACTTTAGTAGTCAGTTGACCGTGAAAGAACGTGAGCATGTGGTGGCTATCATTATGCAACGTATTAAAACGCGTCAGCCTGCGGCTTATGTAACACGAGAAGCCTGGTTCTGTGGCCTGCCTTTTTATGTGGATGAGCGTGTTCTGGTGCCACGTTCGCCAATCGGTGAGCTGATTAATCAGCATTTTGAGCCCTGGATAGATGCTAATCAGGTAAACAGTATTCTAGATCTATGTACCGGTAGTGGATGTATTGCAATCGCCTGTCAGTATGCCTTTCCTGAAGCGCATGTGGCGGCTTCCGATCTATCCAGAGATGCACTCGAAGTTGCGCGTCAGAACCTTATTAAGCATGAATTGTCTGATCAACTGGATCTGTATGAGTCTGATTTATTTGAACAGATCCCGCCACAGCGTTTTGATCTTATCGTATCCAATCCACCCTATGTAGATGCTGAAGATATGGCGGCATTAAGCGAAGAGTTTAAGGCCGAGCCAAATATGGGGTTACAGGCTGGTGACGATGGGCTCGAGATAGTTGATCGTATGTTACAGAAGGCGGGTGATTACCTGAGCGATCATGGGCTACTGGTGGTCGAGGTAGGTAATTCGCAGGTAGCAATGATGGATAAATATCCCGAGTTGCCTTTAACCTGGATCGAATTCGAGCATGGCGGGAGTGGGGTTTTCTGTATTACGGCTGAAGACCTGAAAGCATTTGCTAAGCAGTAGCTAGCCAAAAAATAGCCTTGTCGTGTTAAATCGGATGGGACATTTACAGGTCTCATTTTTTCCTGTTTTAAACAGATGTACCCATATTTCCCAGGGTATATCTAAAAAATCAAAGAGGTAGGTTGATTATGTCTTGGTGGGGTAAAGCGTTAGGCGGTGCATTCGGTTTTATGTTGGGTGGGCCTCTTGGAGCGCTGCTTGGAATCGCTTTTGGTCACAATTTTGATAAGGGTCTGGGTTCTATTATGTCTGATGGTGGCATAGACCCGGGGCAGCAGGAGCGAGTGCAGGCAGCCTTTTTCACAGCTACCTTTTCCGTCATGGGGCATATTGCCAAAGCCGATGGCAAGGTTACCGCCGATGAAATCAAAATGGCTCAGGCAGTGATGACTCAGATGGGATTATCAGCCGAGGTTCGTGAGTCAGCGAAAAAATTATTTAACGAAGGGAAATCTGCTGACTTTCCGCTGGATGCAGTGCTCGAACAGTTTAAAAAGGAAGTGCATCGCCGTAGTACCCTGATTCAAATGTTCCTGGAAATCCAGCTACAGGCAGCCTATGCCGATGGTGTCATGCATGCCGATGAAGAAAGGGTATTAAAACATATTTGCCAGAAACTGGGTGTTCCGCTACATCAATTACACCGCCTGGAAGAAATGCTAAAGGCTGGTTTTGGTCAGGGTTCTCATCGAGCGGGTAGTCATACAAGCTCAGCGATGACGGTTAAGGATGCTTATGCCATCATAGGGGTAGAAAAAAGCATATCAGATGCCGATCTGAAAAAAGCCTATCGTCGACTTATGTCACAGCATCACCCTGATAAGCTGGTTGCCAAAGGCCTGCCGGAAGAAATGATCAAGGACGCTACCGAGAAAACGCAGCAGATCAAGGAAGCTTACGAAAAGATCAAGCAATCCCGAGGTCTCAAATAACCCCTGATTCTAATCGTTCAGTTAAACCGGAAGAACAAAAGTCATGATCGATCAAATTTTATACGAGCATAATCCTGCACCCGGAAAACTCGATGTACTCGGTGTAGAAGAATGGCCAATATGGGAAAAGGAACCCTCGGAGTTTCCCTGGACTTATGATAATCAGGAAGTGTGCTACATACTCGAAGGCCGAGTTATTGTCACACCCGATGGTGGAGAGCCGGTAGAACTGGGTCGAGGAGATCTGGTGACTTTCCCTAAGGGCATGAGCTGTACCTGGAAGATTCTGGAGTTTATCTCCAAACATTATCGTTTTGAGTATGAATGAAAAAAGTCTTCAGCCATGAAAACCGTCTGATTGTTTTTAATCTGAAAAACCTGCTGCAGGAGCAGGGCATCGAATGCATGGTTAAAAATGAATATGCAGGCGGCGGTGTAGGCGACCTGTCTCCATTTGAGACCTGGCCGGAGTTGTGGGTTGTTGATGAATCGGATTTTGCTGCTGCGAAGCTTTCGGTTGATCAACTGCAGCAGGGTGATGAGGCGGATATTTTTTGCCCGCATTGCGGTGAGGGGAATGGGAGTAGTTTTCGGGTTTGCTGGAAGTGTGGGGGGAATCTTTTCTGATTTTCTGTCGTTGTGACTGGGGCAACTGTTCATTGCGAGTATCCAAAGGGCATAAACTTCGCACGCCAGGAGTGCTTTAGGGATGTAGTGTTAACGGAACCAGAGAGTGTAATCTTTAAGGTGATAGCTACTTCCCTGATAATTGTTTCACATAGTCTTAGCTAACCTTGCTCTATAGCAGTTAACGTGTATATGTGTGAGCTCTACCCAGATAGGGCAATGAAAGCTACTAATGCCAAAACAGATCAGGACTTAAGTGTTTTTCTCGATCCAGATAAAAATAAAAGGATCATGAAAAAGCCAAGAAAAGGTAGACCGAATGCCCCGCTTTTTCCACTTGTTGAGTTATCGCTGGGAGCCTCTTTTTTAACCAGCTCACCTTCAGTGGATAGAACGTAGATGGTTCCATCATCCGCTACACATTCAGGAGATGTTACGATACATTTATTTCCATCGCTGGTGAGTAATTCTATTCCATTTATTGGGTCAAGATTCTGCAGAATCTTGCCTGTTGTGATGAGGTTATAGTTCAATGAGTCAATATTACCCCCAGTACCAAGTGCTATAGAACCACCCGGACCAAATTTAATACTTTCACCTGCGGATAAGAGCAAGGTGCCGCCAGATGAAAAATCCAGGCTCGAGGGCTGGATAGCGGTGTTTACGGTACCACCCGTACCGAGGATTAACTCTCCTCCTGCCCCAAAAGTCAGGGTTAATTCATCAGTTGCTACCAGCATACCCCACTCTGGAAAAGTCACTACATTTCCGGCGGATAGAGTTACAGATTCCGAGGTAGCAATAATTGAATTCGAGATCTCTATACCTGTTAATTCCGATAGGTTGAATGGAGTGCTGGCATTATTAATTACCCCACTGCCAGAAGACAGTGACAATGAGCCTGACGGTACAATCACGACATTCTCGACCGTTAGAGTTGTAGATTCTGGGACAGTAATGGAACCCGAGCCACTAATCGTTGTTGAGTTCGCCAGGTTTAATTGATTACCTGCAGTGATGGTTGAATTTATCTCTAGAGAGTTCGATGTGAAACTCAGGACTCCAGATGCACCCAAATCACCATTGATATTAATAGCCTGGTTACTACCTGTTGCCCCAATTGTGATATCACCTGTGGTACTGAGGTTATAGTTCAGTGCATCTATATTACCACCAGCACCCAATATTAGAGATCCACCCGGACCAAATGTAATACTTTCACCCGCTGATAAGAACAAGGTGCCGCCTGATGAAAAATCCAGGCTCGAGGGCTGGATAGCTGTGTTTACGGTACCACCCGTGCCGAGGATTAACTCTCCTCCTGCCCCAAAAGTCAGGGCTAATTCATCAATCGCCTCCAGGCTGCCGCCCTGTGGGAAAGTGGCTGAGAATTCACAGGATGCGTCGCACAGATTCTCGGCATGGACAGAATTGAAAAGAGAGAATAAAACAAAAAGTAAAGTTAGAGACTTCACGGCATCATCCGTTGATATACATAGACATGGCTGAATACTAACATGACCTCAGATTTTTGCAGCATTTACCAGATACCTGATATTATCCAGACGAAAAAGTAGGTAGTTATTATTACCTGCTTACAACAGAAAACGGCAAGACATTTGCCATATATAAAGGTGGCTGTTAGACCAGCATGGGTTCTGAAGAAGATTTCATCGATATTCCAAGTAAAAAACTGGTGGCAGGCCTGTATGTGGATCTACAGCTCAACTGGTTAGAGCACCCTTTTCCATTCACCAGCTTTCGTATTAAGAATGATGAGGAAATTCGGCTCATTAAAAAGCTGATTCCTGGCAAAGTACGTGTTTACCCTGCTCGTAGTGATGAAAGTATTGACATATCCGAGCTGATAGCCGGCAACGACGAAATGGATAGCGTTGCGACCGATGAGCCAGATCCAGAAATGGAAGCTATTTTGCTGGAGAAAAAAGCGCAACTGGAGCAGATGGAGAAACTCAAGATTCGACGTCGAGAGGTAAATCGGGAATATGAGGAAAAGTCCAAACAGATAAAAACTATTACCCACGACATGAAAACCCGACCGGCCAATGCTATTCACGATATCGATGAATTGGCTGGAGACCTCGCGTTAAAGTTTGAAGATAAGGATAATCTTTTAACCAAAATGGTCGACCTGAACACACAGGATTATACCGATTACCACCACACTGCAAATGTCACGATACTCAGCCTTATGCTCGGTTCAGCAATCGGAATGAAAAAGGAAGAACTTCAGATTCTGGGAGCAGGTGCTCTGTTACACGATATTGGTAAGATAGAGATATCAACCTCAATTACTATGAAGAAAGCCCAGCGAACAGAGACAGAAGAGGCTATATATCAACGTCATACAATCTCTGGAGGCACACTGGTTAACAGAGTAAAAAAGATGTCTCCTGAAGTTATAGAAATCATAGAAAGGCATCATGAGTTTCTTGATGGCAGTGGTTATCCTGCCGGACTAACAGAGAAAGATTTATCACCCATGGTGCGCATAGTCACCGTGGCAAATCTGTACGATAACCTGTGCAACCCACTAGATAGCGAACAGGCCAAAACACCGAAAGACGCCCTGGCTATACTGTATAAGCGTTATGAAAATAAAGTAGACACCGACCTGGTAGCAAGAATGGTGGAAACACTGGGAATATATCCACCTGGAACCATCGTCCAGCTTAACAATGAGCAGAGAGGTATGGTAATTGCAGCAAGGCCAGGTGTTAAGCTGAAGCCAGATATCCTGATTTATGATCCCCTGACGCCTAAAGAGGAAGCAGTGATACTTCGTCTAAGTGATTATGATGATGTTAGTATTGAACGAGCGCTAAAGCCTGGACAGTACCCGAATGCAATTCATGATTACTTTAATTTGAAGGATCGAATTGGGTATATGGTGGATTCGGAAATTATTTAAGGCAGCTCTGATAGTTATAGAAAGAAGTTTTGATTTTGTATGAAGCAGGTATTTGTAAAGAGCATAGCGATGGGTAGTTTGGTGCCATTTGTATCTGACTCCCAGTTTTTAATGGAGTGGTCAGCTTCAAAAAGTGGTTGTCCTAAAAAGATTCAGCAAAACTGTTCAACTAGATGATCTTTGGTGGATTTAGTATGATCCGTTATGATTTTAAACCCCCTTTTTGGCTAAAGTGAGAAGATTGTGAGAATATTTTGCAGTATAAGTCAATATTCGTGCGTGCAACATAAGTCAATATACGTGCGTGCAATATTATCAGCTGTTGAACTAAACCGCTTTGCGGTAGCTTAAAAAAAGTCCCACTGTCCGGATCACAGGTTCAAACTGATACCTGACCACTGTTGGTCAGTCAATCAGGAGAACCCTCATGACCCCATTACGTCAACAAATGATCGAAGCCATGCACCAACGAGGCTTCAGCAGTAAAACTCACCAGGCTTATTTGGGCGCGGTCAAAAGCCTTGCTGCCTATTATCACCAGTCCCCCGATCAAATTCGCAAAGAGCAGCTACAGGAGTATTTTGTCTATCTGGTGCAGGAGCGAGACCTGTGTGGCTCGAGTTGTCGTCTGCATTTAAACGGCCTGCGCTTTCTTTACCTGCAGGTGCTGGGCTGGAAGCAATTCGATATCCCCATACAGTTTCCCAAAAAGGCACAGCGTATCCCGGAGTTACTAACGCGCTCAGAAATTCGGCGCATTGTGCAAGCCTCTAGCAATCGAAAACACCAGATGATGTTACCCACCTGCTATGGCTGCGGCTTACGCGTCAGCGAAC
>JBNKPX010000107.1:0-9067 GCA_050295575.1 Gammaproteobacteria bacterium
CTTGAAAACCACCATCAAACGATCCATCTCCATCTCGAAGATTGTGACTAGAGGCACACCCCGTGACGATGGTGATAAAAATTGCGATGAAAATGGTTCTTAAGGTTGACATATTTCCCTACCCTAACAGTTTTATAACAGGAATCCGAAATAGTTCTACTAATCCGGAATCCTGTTTATTCCAAATTGAATTTAATTCAAAATCATACTAGTCGACTGACATAAGCATTGTCAACGCCCAATAAAAAAGAGAAAAATCATTCTTATACAATTACTTAGCGGCTGATTCTCTTACTATTTAATTACTATATGCTTTACCTGGAAGGCTTCGTCTCAATAGTGCTTTCAAAAATAACACGGAAACTATAGTCACTATAAAAGGTTTAAGTAGCACTTCAACTTCATACCATCTCCTGATCAACAAACCGACCACACTCTCTAATCGCAGGCAAAAGCTCTTCGTCAGCGTAGACACAACCGGTAAAACCCGGATCAATCTGCTCCGTTTTATCCGCCATTTGCGGCAAATGACCTCCTCCACCTTTCAATACCTGTAGCAGCGGTTCATAACCATCAGGCCATGCCTGAACTTCAGCGAATCTCTGACGTAGCGCTTTTAAGATAGCCATACCCGAGAAATCGAGATCTCCCCAGAACCAGACAGGCCACAACGAATCAATTTCTGCAAACCAGTAGGATTCGAATTGCTGTTTCAGCGCTGCATCATAGTTGCCCTGATAGTGCAAACTGACACCTTCACGCATTCGGATTCGTTCCGCACTGCCACGAAAACCGGCTACAAAAATCACTGCAAGATTCCTTAACTCTTTGGGGTAACCTTTCAACGCCTGAATATAGTTATCCTGATTTTCGATCAATAAAATACCGTTACATTTTTCAGGTAGATGAACATTTACCAGTATCGGTCGGGGTGCTATTTGAAGCTCAGGAAAAAGTTGCCGCAACACATCTTCTCTTGAATCAAGGGCTTTGGAGTTGCCCCAGAAACATCTGGCACTCAGTTGACGTAGCGTAAAACCTCTATTCAGATAATCAGCAATACTTGCATAGGCTCGCACGACGGATGCTGCTGACTGATCTGCTACTTTCTGTGGTCGGGCTCTAAGTGACCAGCCTTTATCAGCAAAGGCTCCTGCATGTGTATCAAGCGCCTGCTCCCATTCCTGTTGATACTGATTAATAACGGGGCGGTTTAGCCATTCGCGGCAACTATCTTCTGCACTCTCGATCATCACCAACGATGCACCTGTGAATTCAGCATCATAAGGTGAGCGCTTGTGCGGCAGTCTGATGTTATATAGCAACCCATCCAATGATTTGATTAATGCCCAGGTCCTGTCAGCCGCCTCATCCTGCCTGAAGAGCTTTGGCACATTTTTTAGTGTCAGCTTAAAGCTCGGCATTTTCTCTCTTTCACTGGCAGGCTGCTTATCCAGCCTGTTGAGAAAATAGTTAAGCGCTGCAATAAGCTCTAACTCATCATCCAGCCAGGGAGGTCGAGGTAGAATCTTATCGGCCTGACTCATCCCGCCGCAAACTCTTCCATAAAATCCAGCTCGGCCTGCTGATACACCGAGCGTCTATGTGTACTCCATAGCTCCTTAATTCGCTCCTTGTTGCATTGTTTTCTATCCACAAGAACCCGTGTCGATAACTGCCCCCTCGGGACTGCACTGGGCACCTTGGCAAACACAAATTCATTGCTGATCAAATCCATAAAGGGGCCGCACTTACTGGTTGGCATAATGAACACCAGTTGCAGGCCGAGCGACTCGGTCAGGTACTGAATCACCTCACGAGAGCGTGTTTCATCCATTTTTGAAAACGCCTCATCCACCAGCACCATGCGTAAATGACTTTTACCCTCGGAGAAGCGGAAAGCCGAAGTGATTGCAGCCGAGCGTATGATATAGGCCGGTGTCTCCAGCTGGCCACCTGAACCAGTACCGTATTCACTCAGAGGAATCGGCTCTTTACCTTCCACTTCTTTATAGATTTCGTAGAGGCGATAATTACGATAATCGGCTATACGCTCCAGATCACGCATGGCTCTATGCTCGTCTTCATCCAGCAGCATACTCATTAACTCATCGCGCACCTTGATTGATTTTTCGCTCAGTTCGGCGTCAAACAGCATGACTTCATCACCCAGCCCCGGCGTTTTAATCACCTCTTCAAAGAAGCGTGAATAGTCACGGTATTCAGGCACCCAGGAGCTGTCAAAGCGGAAGGTTTCTCTATCTGCACCAAAGCGATGATGCTGCAATTCCTTATTCAGCAATTCAATCTGCCGCTTGCTTTCACTTAATGCCTGATAGATGGCGTGGCATAGATGAGAGACAAAGGCATTGTTGAACGATTCTTTCAGATCGGATAGAGCTCTGTGCTTTTCTACCAGAACGTTATTCTTCAGAATATTCTGTACACGATCCATCTCGCGGCGCACATCACAGATAGCCTTGAACAACTGAGAACCATATTCACCACTAAAAGGAGCATAGATAATCGAATCAGAGGGGCGGCACTTCTGGTTGTGATTCATGATCGATTCAGCGGTTTTTCTCTCCGCTGCGTGCAATGCATTTTCCAGCTCTGTGCGTTGACTACGTGCAAACTCCATATCCAGATTGCTGGCTTCTTCATCGGCCATATTCAACTGGGCATCCGCATCAAAGTCAGTCCAGATGGTGGTGATTGCTGCCAGTGCCGCTTCATGCTCTTCTACCTTTTCGCGGTTCTTTTCCTGCAATTCACTAAGCGCCTTTATCTGCTTATCAATCGTTCCCAGCTCGGTTTCCAGTTTGCCTTTATCCTTATTCAGCTGATCTTTCTCCTTGCTATAGCCATCGCTCTTTTGCTGCAGCTCTGCCAGACGATTCTCCAGATCTTCATGCTCGGTAAGATCAAGCTGACTGAGCAGTTGTTCATTTTTCTGCAGCGCTCGGTACAGTGTGAGTATATCTCTGAGCACATCGCCGTAGCTTGAGCGTTTCAGGCTATCCACATTGCGCTGTAGTGCCACACAAAGCTGTAGCTGGTCGTTGGCTGTATTCCAGTCAATCTCGATAGATTCAAGCTCCTGTATTTTTGCAGCCAGTGCTCTTTCACGCGCTGCTGTACCAAAAACGAGTTCACCCTCTGACAGGTCACAGCGCCACATGCTGTAGCTGCCTGAACCCATGCCATCTTCGGTGACACCGCGCCGAGTCTTGCGTAGTTCTTCCGCGGAATTGACTCGCAGCACAGAGGCATAGCTTGCGGTTAAATAAGCGCGAGCAGTCTCGTGGCTGAATTCAAGCACATGGATGATCGAATCTTGATGAATATTTACCCGCAGCGAATCCTGTGTTGCTTTTTGCCCCTGGATGACCTTGGCCCGGTTATCTCTGCCGGCCATATTGCGCACGATACGAATCGCCTCAGCCTCGTAGTCCTGGTCTACGATAATTGAAAAACGCGCACCACCTAAATAACCTTCAATCGCTGCCTGCCAGCGCGGGTCTTTGACTTCCACATGGTCACACAGCACCTGTGGGTCTGCCTGCGGACATTGCTGGCGTATGGTCTTTATGGCTCGTTCCACATAGGGCGGGTAGGTCACCTGATTGGAACTTAACCGGGTAATCTCGCGCTTTTTTTCCTCTCTTTGCGTGTTTAGCGTTGAGTAACGTGTTTTTCGGGCATGGATAAGGTCGGCCAGTTGATCTCTATAACTGGATGCTTCGCGCGCCTCATGCCACAGCTCATACCAGTTGTTATGAGCCTGTTGCACCTGCCGAAAGGCATCCAGCTTCCCATCAATTACTGAGGCACTATCTGCAAGATCACGCTGCACCAGATTATGGATTTCCTGCAATACATTTTGTGAGGAATCAATAACGGCCTGTGCGATGGGTTGCCCTTCCAGGCCTGATATTGCGGGTAGCGCCTGTGCTATATCAGCCTCTGATAACGCACCCACTATGTCGCGCGTAGACTGGATATTCCCGCTCACTATCTGATCCTGCTCGAGCACGGTTCTCACACTGGCAATCAAATTGTTATTCAACTCCTGCGCTTTATCCTCCAGTTCATCTTTCTGGCGTAGTGCATCTATACCCTGTCTTTGCGCCTCCAGACTAATCAATTGCTGCTGCACAGCCTTCAACTGATCCTCTGCCATCACGATACCTTCGTCGACTTCGGTCAGTTTTATGCGTTTCTCTTTCTGTAAATCCTTACCCCTGAGGTAATCGCTCTGACGCAGTTTGTACTCGGCCTGAGCCAGCGTGTAATCGAGTAGATTGAGCTCTATCCAGTTGTCGATATAGGACTGAGCATGCATTCTGGCCTGGTCGATAATATTGATAGAGTCGACTAACTGTGCTGCATCCTGCTCCATGCCATGGATGGTTTTCAGCTGCGAGGAAACCGAGCGTATGGCTTCACCCAGGTCCCTTTGTTCCAGTATTTCATCGGCGACAAAACGGTTAATGCTTTTCACCGGCTTATACGACATAAAGCGCGAAAATGAGCGTGCAGCCGCCACCGCTTCGGCTTCAGAGACTGCATCGGTTTTGGCACGCAATGCGCCATACAGACGCCGCAGATAGGGTTTCTTGGCATCGTATCTTTCAACCTGTCGTTTACCAAATTCCTGGATCAGCAAGGTTTGCAGTTGGGTTAACGCAACCACATATTGTTCGCCCGCGCCTTCACGTACAAAATGCTGCTGCGTAAGCTCGACTCCAGTGACAATAAAGAACTGTGCGTCTTCCTGTCTGGCAACCGTATTGCTACCTGCTGAATCAAGCCAGGCGCGCACCGCAATAATGGCAGTAAAGGGATCACCGGACTCTCCCTGACCCGGATGAAACACAGCCGCCAGATAACCATCGGTAGGGTCAAGTCGAGCAAAGCTGCCGTCATCACAACCTAGTACATAGGATGAAAGTGTACGCACACGTTTACCACCACGTCCACGTTGTGTTGTCTCATCCTGACCGGGGTTGTACTGAAAAAGGTTTTCATGCGCAGCCGTCATCACGGTCTGTATCGCATCCGCTGCCGTGGTTTTGCCGGAGCCATTACCACCAGAGAATAGATTAATGGGGCCAAACTCAAATTCTACCGCTGGAATATTACCCCAGTTAATAAATACAAAGCGCTTAAGAAACATCTTCTTCCTCCGGCTGCGCATCTTTGGGCAGGGTCTCATCCAGTGCCGCTATGGCATCCTCGGAGACAAAGGCCACGATCATCGGATGAATCTTTAGCCCGGCTTCGCTGGTAACCAGATCATCCTCATGCCGGTATTTGATCAGACGCAGTTTTCTCAGGCGCTCGAACACTCGCTTGCGATCAGTCAGCTTCTCGGGCAGCGAGCGCCCCAGAAAATTGCGCATGGCGATACCGATAGATTCAATAGACTCGGTGACGAAGCCGGCATCGTCCACCTGCCCCTCACGCAGGGCCTTGTCGTACTGTTGACGTAGCACCAGCAATAGCGCTACCTCATCCTGCTTCAGGCGTGTACGCAACCCGCTGGAAAATGCATTATCGGGGGCATCGTCCATGCCCGGTACCTGAGCGCCGGGTGGATACAGTCGCAGATAGGCAAAGCGGCGGTCATGAAATACCTGTATCCCAACTACCGCAAGATACTCATCGACAAGCTCAGCCACGCGCAAATAGCGATCATACAGCTGCTGCTCTATCTGGCTTTCATCCCGACACAGTACGCCAAAGTTGAGCAGCCTAAGGCATAGTTCCTGGTATTCTTCCCAGCTAATGCCGGTTTTTTCCAGGTGTTGAATAAGGGTATCAGTCAGCATCGCTCGGCCGTGTTATCAGTTCTATAGTAAATTCGTCGGTGGCGTCAAAGTAATCGGTCTTGACGCGTTGATGGGTGGGGGTCACTTTGAACAAAAATTCACCGTTGCCCACCGTCCCAACCTCTATGATATGGGCATTCATTAATAATTCTCTGGCATCCCGTATGGGTAAATTCTGGCTATGAATGCGATGCCCTTCACTTAGGGCATTCACCACATAATCTCGTTGTGTACTGCTGCTAAAGTTAAACGCCAGATCAACCGCAGACTGTAAAAACAGCTGTTTGCGCGACTCAAGGTCATGCTCATAATTCGCTTCCACTGCACCATTAACAACCCTCGGTTTACGCGGGGCATACAGTCGGATGGAATCGGTATCGGCCAGTCCAACAGACAGCGTTGCCAGCGTGTCACCGGCTTTATCAAGCGCTTCTGCCTGCTGTTCTTCTCCTGCTTTTCTAAAGCGTTCACTAAGCTGTTGAAGCTGGTTATGCCCAACCCCACCCGAGTAACTCAGTTGACGCATGATGATGTCGGCGCGACGGGTAAAGCCATTCAGCGCCTGGCGCAGCGCAGGCAGCATCACAGCAGATGCATTGTGCATACGCGTGTCTATGCCGTCGAGTATGGCGAGCAATACCGATTGTTGTTGCTGGATAATCAATTCCGGTGCGGTGCGGCGCAAATCGCGTTCGGCCTGTGCCTTGAAATCCTTGCGCTTACGTTTGATCCTTTCAATCAGCTCACTAATCTCATCACGGTACTTTTCCACCGAATCCGCCGACAGCCTGATTGCTACATCGGGCATGAATCTTTTTTCCATAAAATCAAAAAATTCATCCGCCGCGCGCTGCACAATCTGTTGTGACTCTACCTCTTTCACCAGCTCGCGCCGACGCTCGTCCAGCTCTGAAATCACATCAGAAAAGTCAGACACTATGCGCTCTGAATACTCATAGGCATCCAGTAAATCATACACCTCACCCTTATCGAGAAAGGACTTCAAAGCATTACGTGTGTTACGCGTATTGCGGTGGCGGGTGCGATAACGTCTGCCTGTCGCTTCCACCATGGGCTGTGTAAACAGGCGTCCATAACGGGTAAAGGCATAGGTGGCATGCAGTGTAGCCTCATCCATCTGCCGTTCAAGCCAGCCGTGTTCCAGCAGCAGATTCAAAATCCAGCCCGCCTGCTCACGCTGAGTTTTTGAGCTGCCGCTATACTCATCGGCCTCATCTTCTTCAAACACCGGGCTACGCGCAATCGCCTCTTCCAGTATTTCAACGACCTGATCACGTGTGAAACTTCGGCTGTAATCAGCCAGAGAGCCATACAGTCGCCCGTAAAATATACTCAGGCAATCAACCACCTGCCCCCTGAATTTACCATTCAAGGGGCGGAAGAAGTGCTCACGACTTTCTGCAAATAGCATGTCTTTATTTAATTCCTAAGGCGATTATGTTCATTGGTTTATAAAAAACCGGTCATTCCGGGCACCCCGAGGGCATAACATGATTTTGCTTCATAGACGTTTCGATGAATAATGTACCATCGGTAATAATATCAATACTCTGCATGTCATACCGCATCTATTTACTCTAGTCGGGGATGAATTTATAAAGGAATTCAGAATGCTCAGATTTTCATCACTAATGCTCCTCCTGTTGTGCTCATTCAACTCATTTGCCGATGAGCGTATGTGTCACTATTCAGTGTATAAGTGGAATACTATCCAGCGCAAAGCCATTGATTTTAAACGGATCAGCAAACCCTACAGGAAACTAACAGCTGAAGAGGTTGATACTTACACTGGCTGCAGCGTCTGCCGCGAGGATCAGGTAAACCTCTCTATTGAAGGGCTCCCCAGATTTACCGTGTGTAAAAACATCGCCCCCCAGCTTGAGCATGCGTTAAAACGGGTTGTTCAATCTAATCAGCAAATCATTGAGATCGTAGGCTACCGCGTGGGTAAAACTCGCGGCTCGATTGATGCTAACGGGAATAGAACCGGCTTCAGTAATCACTCATTCGGTACAGCGGTAGATTTTAACACTACTTTTAATGGCTTATACGACCATTGCATAGAATTCAATCCATCCTGCCACCTGATTAAGGGGGGCCAATGGAAGCAGGATCAGCCTTTATCGATCCAGGCCAATAGCCCACTAGTCGGCGAGATGCAAAACATCGGTTTTAAATGGGGCGGTATGATCAGTGGAAAGCAAAAGGACTTTATGCATTTTTCGCCCACTGGCTATTGAGGAGGAACCCTGATTCTGAGTTTGAATATTGATATTAGAATCTTTGAAATAAAGCAAAAAAGCCGTTAACCCGAGTCAGGTTAACGGCACTTGTGCGGTGCTTACTTAGCGGTGATCAAACCCAGCTTGTAAGGCAATTTGTTGTAATTTTTCTCACCAGAGTTTGGGTCCACCCCCTGATACAGATACTGCATATTACAGGCATTGATAGTCATTTTCTGGTTGTAGCCAGAGCGTATCATCTCACCATGGCTGATATCATCGGTCCACTTAGTACCTGTGAATGTCACATTAGCTGCACCGGCAAATGGTTCTGACTGTGTATCTGCCAACGGGGTCCATGGGCCGTCCAGGCTGGTAGAAGTCCATGAACGGAAGTAACGCGGCCCATAAGCTTCGACCAGCAGCAGATATTTGTTGGTACCATCCACTTTATAAACATTGGATGCTTCAAACAGGTGACCTGCTACAGGGTCTTCCATCACAACCTCATAACCGGAGAAGTTCGGGAAATCAGCGATGGACACTTTGGAACGATATAGCTTGCCATCGTCTCCTGAGAAGAACAGGTGGCAATTATTATCATCACAAATCACCCAGTAATCTATACCATTGCCCAGGCCACCGCTCAACAGAGATGTTGGATTGCTCCAGCCAGATGGATTGTTGATATCACTGTTGGTAGAGTATTTGGCACCCCACTGATAAATCAGGTACCACTTATTGTGTGGTTCAAAGTAAAACACCTGTGGTGCAACTGTACCGCCTGCCTTAGTGGTTGACATATCAACCTGTTGCGCAGAATTGGCCTGAGACCAGTCGCTAAAGTTCATATAGACACTACCATAGCCATCTCTAGCCGTATCAAACACCGTTGCAAATACGTGGTACTGGTTATTGTATTTGACGATTGTGGGATCCTTGATCGACACCCAATCTGTATTATGCGGCGTTATCAAAGGATCCGTTGAT
>JBNKPX010000108.1:0-8845 GCA_050295575.1 Gammaproteobacteria bacterium
CGCCTGACGCATTTCTATAAAGGGCAGTCTTTCGTGCCGTTTTAGTATAACGGTATCATCTAGTTTCATATATTCTCGAACTACAGCTGATTTTCAAATAAACATTAATAATACGCTGCCGGTTAACAGTGTAGCCATTAGTATATTAAACCCAATCTGCCGATTGCGCCCGTATAAATAGCGACTAATAACCTGGCCGCTAGCCGCCCAGATCGAAACACCGCTAAGACAGGCAATAAAAGAAATGCAGCAGAAAGCTATCAGGTATAAGGAAACAGGAGCATTTGCATACACAAACAAGCCAACACCAGACATGGATACCAGCCATGCCTTGGGATTGAGCGCCTGCACTAGCCCGCCCTGTAAAAAAGAAGGTGGCAGCATCTGATCGCTGGTCAGGCGATTATCCAGCCCCGAAGAGGTGGCGATTCTGTAGGCCATATATAATAGAAATCCTGCGCCCAGATATTTCATGCCGGTAGCGATTTCAGGTATTGCAATCAACAGGCTACCCATACCTAATCCCATCAGGAAAACGATCAGGGTATAGGCAACAGTGGCCCCCAGTACATGAGCAAAAGCCCTGCGAAATCCAAAGTTGGCACCAGCGTTGGTCGCAATAATATTCACCGGGCCGGGTGTAACAGCTCCGATGAAAGCAAAAATCGTCATTGAAATAAAAACGCTTAACATCTGAAAATCCCGCAAAAAGAGACTACAACTTTAAAGCGGGTTGCTTAGTCGATATAGAACAAAATTGCTAAGGAAGCTCCTATTTAATGCAGAGGTTCTTGCGGCAAAGGGATGTGCTGCCAAAATGATGGCTACAAGCCATTGATTTTGTTAGAAAAACGAAAATCACCGTTTTCATTTTTCGTGCTCTGATAATTCATGTATGAATTATTCAGGAGACAAACCGTCATTGACAGCAGTACTGGTTATTTCAACCGGCGTTATTGGTGCCGTAATGGGCAGGCGCTTTTCAGCTGTCATCCGAGATGGTGGCATTGTCGGGTATGGCACTGATGGCGTTTAGCGGCCCGATATTGATTCCGTGCTTGCTGTCGATATTCGGTCTGGTTTGACCCCTGAGTGAGTTTTTTATTTCAACGCCAGATACCGGTAAAAAAGCGGTGCCTGGGGCTCAAAAGTATAATGTGTGAATAAGGGTGGTAGGTGGTCCGGAAGCTGGGGGTAAATATCTGTCCTGTTGGATAGCTACTTTCCTCAAGTGACTGTAGGCGTGCTACACGATCACGGGTGTCAGGATGGCTGCGTAATATAGAAGGCTGATGTTCGCGATAACCCGGCAGCAGTATACGTCGCCAGGGGCTAATATTCTGTTGATCGATTCTGAGCAGTGCCTGCGCCAGAGACATAGGGTCTGCGGTGATTCTAGCCGCATCCAGATCAGCATTGAACTCTCTCACCCGCGATAACCCAAGTTGCAGCAAGGCACTGATCATAGGTGTGATAGTCAACAGCAGTAGGCCCACTAATGAAATTTCAATGGCGCCGCTTACTATCCAGGGCAAAGCGATCAGGGTAGTTACTATTCCAAATAGTGCAAGAAAGTGAGTCAGGCGGGTGAATATATCGGCCAGCATAAGTAAGCGCAGGTCATTATTTCTGATATGACTGATCTCATGCGCCAGTACAGCCGCGAGTTCGCGTGGAGAGAGTAAGTTGATTAAGCCATCGGTAATAGCAATCGCAGAATTTTTGTCAGAACCTACTGCGAAGGCATTCAGGGTTTGGCTTGGTATCCAGTAGATTGCCGGTTTGTGCTTAAGTCCTGCGCGATCACTCAGCTCGTTTACCAGCATGAACAGTGGTGGTGATTGTCGAGGCTCAATCGGGCGCGCCTGATACAGTTTAAGAATCCAGTATGGTGAAATTTTTGGCAGGCTAAGAATCACCGTTAGCAGGGTAAAGAATATCCACGGCCACAGCTCCGGGCCAAGTATCAGGCGGCTGATCCAGGCCAGTAACAGAGACATGCTGAACAGCAGGAAAAATGTCTGCAAGCGGTTTCTCAATTTATGGTTTTTGCTGAGTTGGTAATCCATGACTGAAACCTAGTACCTTAAAATTTATTTTCAAGTTAATACCGGTTAAGCGGTAAAAAATAGTTTTTAAGGAACCTTTGATTAATTCAGAGGTTCCTGCGGCACAGGGATGTACCGCCAAAATCGATGGCTACAAGCCATTGATTTTGTGAGAAAAACGAAAAACACACTTTTCGTTTTTCGTGCTCTGATAATTCATGGATGAATTATTCAGAGCCTACTTAAATTAGATCTCCGTTGAGATATTTAAAGGTCTTCATTTTTTTATATTTATTCAGAACTTGTGATTTTATTTTCGGTCCTTAAATAAACCTGACCTGCGCATTCTTTTGCTGGATGTTCTTTGATTATCCGGCGAAGTGTTTCTGCTGCAGGGAGAGGGTTACGAAAACAAGGCGTACCATAGCCGACAGGTTTTTCCTGAATCATAAACTGATCGGCTTTTCCCGGGCCACGCTCAGCTTTCGCACAAATGTTAATAATTCGTTAAAAATTCATTGATAAAGAATCTCAGTCAGGAGAAAAAAATGATTGAAATAAGAAATCTATTTCGAGCTTATGATGATTTTATGGCTGTGCAGGATGTCAGCTTTTCTATTAACAAGGGGGAGATCGTTGGCCTTCTTGGACATAACGGCGCAGGTAAAACAACCATCATGAAAATGATTAGTGGTTATCTGGAACCGAGCTCGGGAGGCATCACCATTGATGATCTGGATATCACTAACCAGCGCGAACAGATTCAGCAGCGACTGGGATATCTGCCCGAGGTATTACCTGTCTATCCCGAAATGAATGTGGCCGATTATCTGGATTATGTCGCCAGATTGAAAGGCATGGACAGTCAGCAGGCCATGCAGGAGATTCGTCGCGTGGTAATGGCCACTGATCTCGGCAATAAACTGATCGCACCGATTTCGACTCTGTCTCGAGGTTACCGTCAAAGAGTAGGCGTAGCGCAGGCGATACTCGGTAAACCAAGATTACTTATTCTGGATGAGCCTACCAATGGGCTGGATCCCACACAAACCCGACAGATGCGCGAATTGATTCGGGATATTTCAAAAGAAGCTACGGTTATTTTATCCACGCATATCATGCAGGAGGTGGATGCACTTTGTGATCGGGTATTGATCATGCGTAGTGGCGAACTGGCGCTGGATGCAACACTTAATGAATTACGTAATAGCAATCGACTTTGTTTGAGTAGCGATATAGATGAGTCTGCAATAAATAAAATTTTTAAACAGGTCCCGGGGATACAGAACATTCAGAAAATAGATGATTATTATCAAATCAGTATCGACGAACAGGCTGACTTCAAACAGCTGAGTAATCAGATTGCCAATGAGTTAATCAAGAATAATTACCCACTGTATGAATTAAAGCGCGAGCAACGCGATCTGGAAAGCGTGTTCCGTGAAGTCAATGACCAGGTGACTGAGGAGGTGCGTGATGCTGCCTGATGCTGCTATTCGTCGAATTTCAATCAAGGAACTGACGCTGTTTTTTAACTCACCTGTTGCCTATTTGTTTCTGGCGAGTTTTGCAGCGGTAACGCTATTTGTTTTCTTCTGGGGTGAAACCTTTTTTGCACGCAATATTGCCGATGTACGCCCACTGTTTGAGTGGATGCCTTTGTTACTAATCTTCCTTACCAGCGCATTGACCATGCGCATGTGGAGTGAAGAACGGCATAGCGGGACTCTAGAGTATATTTTAACCCAGCCACTTTCCATCTGGCGTTTCGTGTTAGGTAAGTTTTTTGCCTGCTTTAGCCTGTTGTTCATCGCTATCCTGATCACCCTGCCGATTCCTGTCACGGTATCCATGATCTCAGATCTCGACTGGGGGCCGGTGTGGAGTGGGTATCTGGCAACCTTGTTGCTGGGTGCTGCTTATCTATCGGTGGGCTTATTCGTTTCAGCGCGTAGCGACAACCAGATTGTCAGCCTGATCAGTGCCACGGCCTTATGTGGATTGCTGTATCTGATTGGTTCACCGATGATTACCGATATACTGTCAAATCAGCTGGCTGACTGGTTGCGTCTATTGGGTACGGGCTCACGCTTTGCTGATATCACGCGTGGCGTAATCGATGTGAGTGATTTTGTTTATTACCTGAGTCTGGTGGCGATCTTTCTGACCCTGAACACCTTCAGTCTGGAACGTGAACGCTGGGCACAAACCGGTAATAAACAGCATCATACAAAATGGTATGTAGGCAGTGGTCTGCTGGTCGCCAATGCCATCGCTATCAATCTGTGGATGGGACAGGTCGATGTGTTACGTATTGATACTACACAGGGCAAGATTTATTCGATCTCAGATGCCACAAAAGGCTATCTCGCACAGTTACAGGAACCCCTGCTGATTCGTGGTTATTTCAGCTCAAAAACACATCCTCTGCTGTCTCCGCTGGTGCCACAGTTGCGTGACCTGATTGATGAATATCAGGTGGCAGGTAAAGGTCATGTCAGGGTTGAGTTTGTCGATCCGCAAAGCTCACCCGAGGTAGAGCAGGAAGCCAATCAGAAATACGGTATCAAGCCGGTTCCATTTCAGGTATCAGACCGTTATCAGGCATCGGTGGTAAATTCCTATTTCAATGTGCTGATTCAATATGGAGATCAACATCAGGTGCTGGGTTTTCGCGATCTGATAGAGGTTAAGCAGCGCGGCGAGGGCGACCTCGATGTGTTACTACGCAACCCGGAATACGATATTACCCGAGCCCTGAAAAAGGTCATGCTGGCTTATCAATCAGGCGGAAATCTGTTTGATACTGTAAAGGGGAATATTGAGTTTACTGCCTATGTTTCTGCTGAAGCGCGATTACCTGAAAGGTTAACTCAGTTTAAACAGGCATTGCAGCAAAAGCTGGAACAGAAACAACAGCAGTCTAATGGGCGTCTGCAGGTCAAGTTTGTCGAGCCAGAGGCTAATAATGGCGCGGTGGCTAAACAGATCGCTGACGATTATGGCTTTAAACCCATGGTTGCCAGCCTGTTTGATGACAAACCGTTTTATTTTTATCTGACACTGAGCAATGGTGATCAGATCGTGCAATTGCCTACCGCTAATTTTAGTGCGAATGAATTTGATCAGGCACTGGATGCAGGTATCAAACGCTTTGCCAGTGGCTTTACCCGTACCGTGGCATTGGTGGCTCCTAAGGTTGATTATCAGGCGATGCAGATGGGGCTATCCAGCCAGCAGTTCAATCAATTGCAAAAGGTTCTTTCGGCAGATCTGAGTATCAAAAACGAAGATCTGAGTGATGGCAGTGTCGATAGCGCAGCGGATATTCTACTGTTGATGGCACCCAAAGATCTGGATGAAAAAGAACTGTTCGCGGTTGACCAATTCCTGATGCGAGGCGGTAGTGTGGTTGCAGCCACATCCCCTTTTAGCGTCGATCTGGGGCGTGATCGCTTGAGTATGAAAAAGCAGACAAGTGGTCTGGAAGGCTGGTTAAAGCATAACGGTTTGAAAATCGAGCCAGAGCTGGTACTGGATAATCAGAATAGTGCTTTTCCAGTGCCTGTGACACGCCAGGTTGGCGGTTTCCGTTTTCAGGAAATGCGTATGATCGATTATCCCTATTTTGTGGATATACGGGGTCAGGGGCTGAACCAGAAAAGCCCGATTACCAGCGATCTCAATCAACTGAGCATGGCCTGGAGTTCACCTGTTACGGTGGATGAAAAGTTGAATTCAAATCGTCAGGTTACCGAGCTGCTGCATAGTTCGGATCAATCCTGGCGCTCCAGTTCAACGGATGTGATGCCAGAGATAGACAGCCGTGGGCACAGCTCTATCCATGCGGCATCAAAGCTAGGCAGTGAATTGCTGGCGGTAGTCTCACAGGGGCGCTTTGATTCATATTTCGCAGGTAAGAAGTCACCCCTTATCGAGCAGGCAGCGCAGGCTGATGACAAAGCTAAAGCAGATACTGCTGAAGCAAAGAAAGAGGATCAAAAGCCCAGCATAGACAGTGTGATTGAGCACTCGGCTGATTCGGCGAGAATTATTCTTTTTGCTTCTAATGACTTTGTTAGTGACCAGGTTGTGCAACTTGCTGCATCGGCTAACGGCAGTCAGTATCTGGGTGGATTACAGCTGGTGCAAAACACGCTGGACTGGGCGATGGAAGAAAGCGGTTTGCTATCCATCCGCTCACGTGGGCACTTTAACCGCACTCTGCCCCCAATGGCCGAGGGCCAGCAGTTGTTCTGGGAGGTTAGCAATTATGTGTTAACCATCGTGTTATTGATATTGCTGGCAGTGGTACAGAGGTTCAGACAGCGCCGTCGTAGCCAGCAATATATTAAAAGCTTAATGGTTTAGAGGAGAATACAACGATGAAGACACGTTTTAATACGGCCCTGTTCATTGTGCTGATACTGCAATTAGGTGTTGCTGTGAGTATGCATCATGCCAGCAGATCAGATGTGAACGAGCAGTTTAATCAGCCCATTATGGATATCAGGGCATCCAGTGTAGAGCGTATCAGTGTGGATGATGGTAAGGGGCCAGCCTGTGTGCTGAGCAGGGTGAATGATCAATGGCAACTGGATAACTACCATCAACTGCCGGCGGACCAGAATAAAGTGAAGTCAGTGTTAGACAAACTGGAAAAGGATAAAAGTGGCTGGCCGGTAGCAACCACCGAATCGAGCCGCTTACGCTTTAAGGTAGCCGATAACGATTATCGTAAAAAACTGATACTAAGCAGTGATGCAGGTGATAAGGCATTATACCTGGGTGTATCTCCCGGATTCCGTCAGTTAAATGTGCGCAGACAGGATGAGGAGCAGGTGTACGCGGTTAAATTAAATGACTATGATTTTCCGCTCAAGGATGTCGACTGGATGGATAAGACACTGTTACAGCCAAAGGCTGATATCAGTTCAATCAGTGCAGCAGACTTTTCACTTAGCAAGCAGCAGGGAAAATGGGCGCTTGATAATATTGATCAAGCTGTAGACAGCAAAAAGGTAGATAAAATCACTACTACCTTGTCTCGGCTAAGGGTGCAGAGTGCGGAAGAAAAGACGGTTGCAGCAGATGCTTATCAAATCAAACTGCGAGCGAATGATAAAGATTATCAGTATAAGCTGTTCAAGCTTGAAGATAATTACTACATCAGCAGGAATGATTATGAGGTAGCGTTCAAGATCAGTCAGTCAGACTATGAGAGCTTAACGGTTGCAGACGTGGAGCAATTGCTGGAGAAAAAGGCCAGTAATGACGTCCCGCAGCAAAGCCCTCAGCAACAGTCTGATAGCGCTTCAAGCTGAGTATTGCTATCACCGGGGTTAATAACCCCGGTTTTCAGCTTCGTTTAAGCCAGGCCTGTTAAATTGCGGCACAATTTTATGTCATTAATTTATTTACAGGTAGAACATGGATATACAGGGATTATTAAACCAGTTTTTCGGTACACCAGATTCATCGTCGAATACGACAACACGGGGCAGGCAGGCGGGTATCGGTGATATGCTGAGCCAGTTTTCAAATCGCTTACCTGAAGGCTTTGCAGGTGGTGCTGCTACCGGTGGAATTATTGCTTTATTAATCGGTAGCAAAACCGGGCGTAAGTTGGCCAGCAAGGTCGTGACCTATGGTGGCGCAGCACTACTGGGTGGCATGGCTTATAAGGCCATCAAAAACTGGCATCAAAATGATTCGGCATCGCAAGATGTTGATTTCACTGGCAACAGTCAGGGAAGCCCCGGGCAAGACTCAATTGATGCTACCGAAACTCAACCACCCGTATTTGAACTGACATTGATCAAGGCGATGATTGCAGCTGCTAAAGCCGATGGGCATATTGATGCCGAAGAGCAACGCAGGATATTCGACGCTGTAGAGAAAATGGAATTATCAGCTGAAATGAAAGGACTGGTTTTTGATCTGTTGCAACAGGATATCTCGGTAGCAGATATCGCCAGCGGCGTAACGGATATCGCCCACAAGTCAGAGGTTTATCTGGCCTCATATCTGGTGATAGACCCGGACCAAATGTCTGAGCGCATACATCTGGTAAATCTGGCCAAAGCGCTCGATTTGCCGATAAGTTTAACCAAACAGCTAGAAGCTGAGGCTAAACAACCTATGATTTATTCTGGATCGAGGGTGTGGTGAGATGAAATAGTCTGGGTCAAGGCGCTTCCGGTTGGATTGGCTTTAATTCAATCATTTGATCCAGAACATCACACTCTGGAGCTAATCGTTTTATACTTGATATCAGGCCCAAATAAGAGGAACACGATCATGTTACCCATTACTATTGAGTTTAATGTCGAAAAGGGCGGTCAGGTGTTTAAGGAAGACAGCGTTACCTTTCAATCAGCAGAAGACCTGTTCGCCTACATTGCCCCAGGCGGAGGTTGTGAACATATGCCATCCGATCTGGGCGAAATCCAGATGATGTTTACCTCGCCCAAACATCCAAATACCATGAATCCGCTAGCTGATAAACGGGTTAACCTGCAGCTAGGTATGGTGATGTTAACGGGTTCATTATCTACTATTGTATCTATCGCCCAGGAAATTCTGGACAAGGTGGGACGTGGAGAGCTATCCGAGGCATTCATGTCGGTGATTGGAAAATAATTGGCGATATTTAGATTTGGGGTAACAACAGTCGGACGACTGCATTGAGGTCGTAATTGTCCTCTCAAAATAGAGAAGTGATATTTTTAGTTAGTTTCTAAACGATTAGGTGTGATTAATGGTTATCGAACGTAGACATGATATGGGTTCTGGGG
>JBNKPX010000109.1:0-8829 GCA_050295575.1 Gammaproteobacteria bacterium
GGCTGCGTAACGCAGTGGAGTAGCTTAAATTTTTCCATGTGAATTTTCCTTGTTAGGGTTCAACTGCAAATATATGAATGTGTTGTGATTTTGCATAAATACTCAGCTCCAGTTACAAGCAGCCAAGCTCCTCCGAAAAGACCTAATAGTACTATCCCAATTGAGAGAATTGGATAATACCTTCCTTCTTTATCTGTCCATGTAACCCCACAAGCTTCACATTTCACTCGCATTGTTGTGTACGGAATGGGGAAAGAAAAAAAGTACAGCATAATCAGTGAAAGTTTCCAAGACCGGTTTACTCGGGATATTTTATTTGAATTGCACTTTATGCATCGAACCTCCTTTTCAGATGGTTCAAAATTGATAAGTACATCTAAATATTCACCTTTATTAACACTATTTATAACATCAAATGCCAGCCCAGAACATGTGAGGGGTACTTGAATTTTTACTTCACCAAGTGCCTGAGAGATTGTCCAGTTCGCCCATATATGATGTTCGTGACAAACATAGGCTTCAACTCCCTCACATTCTAATCTACCTCGCACAATGTAAGCTTCTATCGGATTTCTGAATGTTGCAACGGTTACTAACAATTGAGTGAACCCTAACGATGGCAGTAAGTGGCAGGCTGAAGCAGAGCGAGGCTTGTGCTATTTAGCACAAACGAGTGTAGCGGAAGACTGTCCACTTTACTGCCCTTGTTATATTTTACTTGCATATATATCATGAAGTTGCGGGACATTTTTACCAGATATTTTTTCATTATTACATGAAGCCTCTATTGGAATATTATTCTTTGGATGAACACCATCCATAATTTCGTATAGTTTAAAAAGACTGTTATCTATGGATTCAGCCACGACTTCTTGCAAAAGAATTTTTTCCTCTTCATTAAGAGAATTAACCCAATTTTGTGCTTTGGTTGAGACCCCAATATTATTACCAACTGAGCAGGCAATAAAGAAATCTCTTACTTCTTTTTTTACAAGTTCAGTAAATTTACTTCCATCCACTTGCAGCCCCTTTAATTAACGATTTCTGATTAGTCTATTATCCAATTTATTTTTAATTATTTTCTGCAAAAATATAACGCTTGGCTAAGCGGCTCGCGCCGCCTTTGGTAACGTGAGCGGCACCCTGGTGCCGCGAGTCCGTTTTGAGCCACTTGTTATAACCGCTAATGTGCATGTTGCCCCAGACCTTTGAAGCGGGTAGGTTTTGTTTTTTTTACGATTTATGAAAACTACCGCTCTACTCGAATAAAAGCAAGAACTTAGTTTCGTAAGCCGTTTCTCTTTAACAGTTACCGATACTCAAATGCTTTTTTGTTATCGAAACCATTTAATTTCAAAGCTTGCCTGTTAATGATTATACCCGCATGCTTTTTACTGTTTGTTTTGAAACCGATATTTCAAAACCTAAGATTGTTATTATTGAAACAAACTGATCAATTTTCTTTTTGGTTATAACGCCGTGCCTTGCGGGCTGAGCGAAGCGAAGTCTCTCTGGCTGGCTTTGTTAGCCTGCTCGAGTTTATTCGTCTAATTTCCACATTTTTCCAGGCTTGCTTTTCTGGCTATGTAGATCTCCCCCTGCAACACGATCCCAAAAACGACCACCAACCACTTGTTCGGCGTCATAGGTGACAACTAGGTAGTCTTCCAAGCTGCCAGAGAGTTGTTTGTTCTCCATTTCAAACGTCCAGAGATTTAGGCGCCCTCGATTATCTTCTGCTAAAACGCTTTTAACGAAGGCATGAGGGATTGGTACATCAATTCCGTATTTATCGGTTGTATCACCAATTGTTTGTATTTTTCGATCAAAATAAAAAACTGGAGCGGTAAGTACGTATGTCTCTAAAATATTTTTTTGATCATTTAATTTTCGTACAGCTATTTCAAGTTCACGCCAGATCCGCCGGTTGAAGTTCGGCTTCTGAGGGGACATATTCGACAAGAGGAAAGTTTCACTATTCTGGATTTCTAACTCGTCTTGATTGGCGCTACCGACTAAGTGCCCCCTGTCATACCCACTCCCTTTATATGCTTTTAATCCTGCTCTGAATCTTCTAGGTATCCTGATATCTGCACGAAAGTTATTGAGACGGCCTTCAATCTCCCATTCGAAGCGAGCATTTGGGTTGATTATCTCTAGAACCCATTTTGGTTGTCTAAAATACCAAGAATACCCAATAGTAAAATATCGCCCCGTCAAAATTTCATCGCATACAGGTGCACCATAACGAAGCTCTCGTTGTATTTGAAATGGATCACTCATACTAACCTCCTATTAATAATGGTGTATCGTTATTTTAAGGCTAACAGCTTGATTATATTACACGCACGAATATTGACTTAATATTGCAAAACATCCGCAGCACCCTCTTTTCTCTGTAAATTACTTTCCCGAGAAAGCCCTCTATCCAGACTTTCAAACCTGTAGGTCTCACTAAAGCATTATACAGGACATCTTTTGAGTGTTTGATTAGGTGGCTCGAAGGAAAACTATTCCCAGGACCTGATTGCATCATTCCCATTTTTATCATTCTAATAACTTCCTTAATGCTTGACTGGATTTGAATTAAGTCCTCTTTTTAGAGCATTTACCGTCAAAACGCAAGCCTACGCAACGTGAATACCCACCCTGACTTTTCACTTGCTAGCCACTAATTACCCCGGCTCATCACTCATAATTTACCCCGTTTACCACCATCCCCCCTCAATTTCACAAAATCTTCACAACGAATTGACAGCCGATTCACAACACCAAATCTATGCTGCACCCATCAATTCAAGAGACTCAGTCATGAAAACAGTATTAATCACCGGAGCCAGTTCAGGTATCGGCTTACAACTGGCAAAAGATTACGCCCTGGATCAGCATCAGGTTATTGCCTGTGGCAGAGACCATAACAAACTGACTCGAGCGCTGGATCTATATCCTTGCAAGATCTGTACATTTGATATGACTGATGCTGAGCAAACTCAACAGACCCTGGAAATGGAATCAACTGCTGATCTGGTGATCCTGAATGCCGGTTACTGTGAATACATTGATGATGCGAAAAACTTTGATTGGCAATTATTCAAACGTGTGATGGATACCAATGTTCAGGGCACAGTGAATTGCCTTGCTGCGCTGCTTCCGAAGATGAAACCCGGCTGTCGCATTGCGATTGTGAGTTCTTCTGTCACCTTTCTGCCATTAACTCGTGCGGAAGCCTATGGCGCTTCCAAGGCGGCGCTGGATTACCTTGCCCGCTCTCTTGCTATTGATCTTAAGGCTGAGGGTATTGAGGTCACTCTGATTCGTCCTGGCTTTGTCGATACACCATTGACCCAGAAAAATGACTTCGCTATGCCTGGACAGGTAACTGTGAAGGAGGCCAGCCAGTTTATTCGCGAAGGCCTGGAAAAGGGCAGAAAGGAAATCAGTTTTCCATTTCTCTTTACTGCCAGTATGCGCTTGCTGTCGTGGCTGCCGCATTCATTATGGGCACGGCTAGCCGTTATGATGAAGCGCAGGATCACAGCATGAAACGCATAGCAGTGATAGGCAGTGGAATATCAGGACTGGCTGGTGCATACCTGCTTAGCCGTAAGCATCAGGTCACCTTATTTGAGGCCAATACAACTCTGGGTGGTCATACAGCCACTGTTGATATCGAACTGGGTAATCAATCTTATGCCATCGATACCGGGTTTATCGTATTTAATGATCGTACCTACCCTAACTTTTTAAAACTTCTTGATCAGATTGGTGTGAGCAAAAAACCGACTGAGATGAGTTTTTCGGTTCAACATACCGGCAGTGGTATCGAGTACAACGGCAATACGATCTCTACACTGTTTGCTCAGAAAAAGAATCTTTTATCACCCAGATTTTATCGTTTCCTGTATGAAATTATCCGCTTTAACCGCATCAGTAAAAAAACCATTACTACTGATGAGATTGATGAAACCAGTACCCTGGGCGATTTTTTAGCAACACATCATTTCTCTGATTTCTTTGCCGAGCATTATATCCTGCCGATGGTTGCGGCTATCTGGTCATCTTCGATTAATGATTCCAGAGAGTTCCCGCTTAAGTTTTTTTTGAATTTTTTCAATCATCATGGATTGTTAAATATTATCGACCGCCCTCAGTGGTATGTGATTGAAGGCGGTTCACGTAGTTATATTCCGGCATTGAGTAAGACCGTGGATGACATCCGCTTAAATACAGCGGTTAAGCATATTGAAAGATATGATGAGCATGTCATCGTAGCTACTGATCAAGGTGAAGAAAGCTTTGATGAGGTGGTTATCGCCTGTCATTCCAATCAGGCTATTCAGTTACTAAAGGATGCCAGTGCAGAAGAGACCGAAATCTTAAACAGCATCCAGTATCGCAATAATGAAGTCACCTTACATATCGATGACCAGCTATTACCCAAATCCAGATCCGCCTGGGCGAGCTGGAATTTCTGGCAGGGCGCAGACCCCGACTCCGCCCCGGCTGTTACTTACTATATGAACCTGTTACAGGGTTTTGAAAGCGATAAACATTTTTGCGTCAGCCTGAATCAAACCGCATCTATAGATCCTGCCTATATACTTCGTGAGTTTAACTATGCCCATCCGGTATTTGACCAGAAGGCACTGGTGGCTCAGAAGCGTCGTAATCAAATCTGTGGTCACAATCGGACTCATTTTTGTGGCGCCTACTGGTACAACGGCTTTCATGAGGATGGTTTAAGATCGGCGCTGGATGTTTGTAGCCGCTTTGGAGTTGAGCTATGAACAGCCATCAGCTGAATTCCAGAATTTACAGCGGCAGGGTACATCACCATCGCTACACCGTGGCTGAGCATAAATTCAGTTACCCGCTTTATATGCTTGGACTGGATCTGGATGAGCTGGAAACACTGGATAAAAAGCATCGCTTCTTTTCCACGCGCCATTTCAATGTATTGAATTTTAGACGTAGTGACTATCTGGGTAATCCGCAAACACCCCTCAAACAGTCTGTGATTGAACAGGTCAAAAAACTCGGTGGCGATACCGATAACATCAATCGAGTCATGCTTTTAGGTCAGGTCAGGAACTTTGGGCTGTACTTCAGCCCGGTGAATTTCTTTTTCTGTTATCAGGATACTCACCCCATCTACATGCTGGCTGAAGTTCATAACACCCCCTGGAATGAAACACATTGCTATCTGGTCGATATACACAACCCGCAGCAAACCCCAAAAAGCTTTCATGTATCCCCCTTCATGGATCTGGATATGAGCTACCGATGGAATATTGAACTGGATGATTCCAGTTTGAAAATACATATAGAGAACTGGAAAGAGGACAAGTTATTTGACGCGACTCTGGCTCTTAAATCCAGTCCTTTAACCCATGCATCATTGTTACAGACACTAAAGCAATGGCCATTTATGACGCTCACCATTCTGCGAGGCATTTACTGGCAGGCTATTAAATTATTTCATAAACGTGTGCCCTATCATTCTCACCCCTGAGGAGTAAACCGTGGATTCAACTTACCCAACAACACAACCCCGACTGTTCGATTCACTCAGCAGGAAATTGACCTTTTCATTGTTCAACCAGATTCAGCAGGCTGGCCTGTTGATTACCGATGGTGATGAGCAATACTTTTTTGGTGACGAAAAAGCCCCGCTTCAGGCAAAGGTTCAGGTTATTAATACGAGGTTTTATCGCCGTTTATTGACTGGTGGCAGCATAGGCGTTGCAGAATCCTATGTTGAAGGCGAATGGGTCTCACCCGATCTGGTAACACTGGTACGTGTATTTGCACGTAATATGCCCACATTGGAAAAGCTCGAAAAACGCATGGGCTGGATCACCTACCCCATACATAAACTCTCGCATTTGCGTAACAGCAATACTCGTAATGGTAGCCGAACCAATATCGCTGCGCATTATGATCTGGGTAATGATCTGTACCAGATGATACTGGATTCTCAGATGCAATATAGCGCGGGCATTTTCTATAACAGAAATGACAGCCTGGAACAGGCCCAGCAGCAGAAACTTAAGATGATCTGCGACAAGCTGGAGTTAAAACCTGATGAGCATTTAATCGAAATAGGTACCGGCTGGGGAGGTCTCGCCTGCTATGCGGCCAAAAACTATGGTTGCAGGGTAACCACTACCACGCTGTCACAACAGCAATTTAACTACGCTGAGCAAATGATTGAACAACAGGGACTACAGGATAGAGTCACTCTGTTACTAAAAGACTATCGGGATCTTGAAGGCCAGTATGACAAGCTGGTATCGGTAGAAATGATTGAAGCCGTTGGATATCGTTTTCTACCTGTTTATTTCAATAAGCTGGAAGCATTGTTAAAACCCAAAGGTCGGCTCCTGATACAGGCTATCACCATAGCCGACGCACAATTCGATCAATACCGTAAAGGTGTGGACTTTATACAACGATATATTTTCCCCGGCGGCTGCCTGCCATCCATCCGCGAAATGTGTAAACAGCTGCAAACGCATACATCCATGCGCGTTACACGCATGAAAGACTATGGACAGGACTATGCTGAGACTCTGGCCCTGTGGAGCCGGAATTTTAAAACCCATGCCAGAAAGCTAAAAGAGTCAGGTTATGACGATGACTTTCAGCGCCTGTGGAATTTTTACTTCGCCTACTGCGAGGGTGGTTTCCGTGAAGGCAGTATCGGTCTGGTTCATTTTGAAGCCGCAAAGCCATGATTAAGACAGGCTACTGGTTCTGGATTCAATTACTGCTGTTTCAAGGCCTCTGGTTTATCGCAGTCATCGGTCAAAACCAGTGGTTACTGGCGGGTGTTGTATTACTGGTGCTGCATTTTATTTTCACCTGTAGCCGTACCCGAGACTGGCGAGTATTACCTATCGCTGTGATAGGTATGATAATGGATGCCTTATTAACCCAACTCGGCGTATTCGAGTTTAATCATTTTCCCTTCTGGTTAGGACTGCTCTGGGTTGGTTTCATACTGTCACTGGGGCATAGCCTGAACTGGCTAAATCATTTACCTCGACTGCTATTGATTCCGATAGGGGCCGCAGCAGGCACCCTGTCTTACCTTGCTGGCTGGAAACTGAATGCCGTCGGGTTACCGATGGGCCTTATGCAAAGCATCACCATTCTTGCCATAAGCTGGGGCATGATACTTCCACTACTGGTAGTACTTAATGACAGAATACGGAGAATTCAATGAAAGCATTAATCTTAGCCGGTCTAATGATATTTATTCCTGCTCAGGCCTCACCACTGACTAATTTACAAGAAGTCGGTAAAACAGAAATGAACTGGTTATTCTGGAAACTCTACGATATCCGGCTATTAAGTGCTAATGGTCAATATCAGCCGCAACAATATCCAGTCGCCTTAGCCATTAGATACGCTCGTGATATCTCTGCAGAGCAGTTACTGTCATCTACTATCGATGAATGGTCAAGACAGCAAATAAAATGGAAAACC
The DNA here is from genome assembly GCA_050295575.1 of Gammaproteobacteria bacterium. Classification (GTDB taxonomy): domain Bacteria; phylum Pseudomonadota; class Gammaproteobacteria; genus JACNJF01. The sequence goes on from JBNKPX010000109.1 coordinate 7,492, forward strand.
TCCTGGCAGGATGCGCTGAGGAATATATGGCCAGATGTAGCTGAGGGCGATGAAATTATTCTACGTGTCGATCAAAACCTACGCAGTCAGTTTTATTTCAATGATCAAAATATCGGGACTATTGAAGATGAGCAGTTTGCTCCCGCCTTTCTTTCCATCTGGTTATCAGGCAACACTCTCAAACCAGAACTACGTAATCGCTTAATAAACCGTATAACTGGGACCTTATGATGCGCACCTTAATTATTGTTAGCAGTCTGTTATTGGCGTCATGCAGTACATCAATGAAGAACTACGATAACACGAGTCCCTATTTTGACATGCAACAGTTTTTCAATGGCAAATTGACGGCCTATGGTATGGTGCAAAACCGCCAGGGTGAGGTGTTACGTCGCTTTCGAGTGGATATGGTGGGTAGCTGGGAAAATAATAAAGGTACTCTAGACGAAAGGTTTTATTATCACGATGGTGAACAGCAACAACGTATCTGGTACATTGAGAAAACTGACGATGGTCGCTACATTGGGAATGCCGATGATGTCGTCAAACCCGCGAGTGGCGAAAGTAATGGCTTTGCTTTGAACTGGAGATACAGTTTATTGATAGAAGTGGATGGAGAAAACTGGGAGATAGATTTTATAGACTGGATGTATTTAATCGATGGCTATCGCATGATTAATCGAGCAGAAATGAGCAAATGGGGTTTCAAGGTTGGAGAAGTGACCTTGTGGATCGAAAAACATCAATAAACCCGCTTTTATTCTGTTGAACAAGTATGTCTGCGACGCGCATAATCAGACTATATATGTATTTAATTAACATACCATAAAAAAGGCTAAAAAATATTCTCGATTTATTCAAAAACTGCTATATAAATAATTCATACTAAGTATTATACCTGTTTCAGCAGTTTACAGCTTATAAGAAATGCTAGAAGTTCCGCTAGACATAGGCATGACGTTAAAATCACCGTCAACAGTCAATGCATTACTCTATGACATGGAGTGGAGAAATTACAGGATAGACATGTCCACTCCTGCCTGTGCTAACTTTGCAGTTCAATCTGCAATACGGAATTAACTGATCTGAATCTAATGATAAACCGTCTATCCATTCTTCTTATTCTTGCCTTATTGCAGTGTCATAGCATGACACTCGCTCTAGCGAGTGATGACGAAAAAATCGATATTACCCAAATATCGTTAGAACAGTTACTAGAGACCGAATTCATTCCAGCCAGTCGTATTGCACGCCAGATCAGCGACGCCCCTTCAGCCGTTTCAATCGTCACCGCCCAGGACATTCATGATTTTGGCTACCGTAGCTTATCTGACATTC
>JBNKPX010000110.1:0-8601 GCA_050295575.1 Gammaproteobacteria bacterium
ATTTGGAGCGAATATGAGCTTTTCTACTCCGATGGCTTATCAAACCAACCTGCTGGTAATGAATGCAGGTAATTATCGATTTATGGATTTTGTTAAGGTGGGAGTACCGCTGACATTACTCATTTGGGTAACACTGACTATGGTGTTGCCGTGGTTGTATGAGATATAAAAAAGCTGCGTCACATCTCGCTTAACAGAGTCATTTTTTTAACCATATCATCCGAGTCCCAGTCTATAGCACCGAAAAGAGTGAAGATGATGTTGCCTTTCTTATCCAGTATGAAATTGGCAGGGGCAGCAAATACCTTCCATTTTTCTACGGTGGATCCATCGCTATCCAGTAATATTGGAAAGTCGACTGGAACCTGCTGGATAAAATCGGCGACTTCTTCACGAGTCTCCGCCATGTTCACGCTGACGATTTTGAAAGGTTTGCCCTGCATTTTTTTAATCAGGCTATTCATCGTCGGCATTTCCTTGCGACAGGGGGTGCAGTAGGTGGCCCAGAACTGTAGCAGCACAATATTGCCTTTATACTCATTTAGCGTATGTAACTTACCCTGCATATCGGGCAGTTTGAGTTCGTTTTGAGTTAGATTGCCCGTATAAGGTTTTAATTGACCGCTGGCAGCTATGCTCGGGTAGCTGAACATGCTTAGAAGTATTGCGAATATCAGGCTAGTTAGTTTAATCATTAATTGGATACTGCCAGTTGTTGGATATTGGTATCGATAATGCGGTGAAGCTCATGAGTAGCTTTTTCTTCGTCGGGTGTTTTATCGTTACGTAAATAAAAAAATCCTCGTACACCTTTGATAAGAGCTGTACTGACCGTACTTCCCGATTCAGCTAGCCTTTGCTTCAAATGGGGCAAGCCCCAGCGGTTTGGTGTTCTTTCTCCCTCCAGCACCCTGATGGGATGTTGCGATTGCCCAATAGCGTCTATGTAAACTGGTTCTGAGCCTGGCACGGGTGTTAACTTGTTAATACGTGGCGTAATCAGTAATGCTCCATTGATCCTGGCTTCAGATTTAATATCTTTTTCAGCTAGCCCTTTTAACACGGGTACTGCTGCCCGTGCTCCTCCAATCAGATAAATTTTTTGAGTATCTGATTCTTCAATAATATGTTGAATGACCTTTGCGACCTCCTGTGAGGACACCTTTCCAATATTTGAGGGTGTGGGTGATAAAAAATGCGCACTGAGCATGTCCGGGAAAAACGTCTGATAGCCCAGTGTAACGAGATTGCGTGCCGTCTCAAATTCAGTGGTTTCTTCACCCTGATTACAGGCAAACCAGATTAATGCGGTATTTCCTGTCTCTCCAATGTGCAGGATGTCAATTTCGGCATCTTCACTGAGAACCAGTGATTCAATTTCCTCAGCCTGTATAGTGGGTAAAAATAAAATCACCAGGAAATTGAGCAGTAGAGACAGGCGGTTCAGGGAAGGGAATACAGTCATACATTAGGCCCATGGGAGGGTTGCTGGATTCAACGAGCGTTCTAGCGCTGGCTTAAATCATACTCTGATGTCGATAATGTATGCAATGATGTGAATCAAATATTTATCTGCGTTAAAATTAACTTGCACAGTTCGTGTTCTCGTTTTATTCTCAATGTCACGAGAAGATAGTGAGAAGAACTATGCTGACTACACAAGAACAAAATACACTTCAATTTATTCGTAACTACATTGCCCAATTTGGTTATGCACCAAAATTTAAGGAGATAGGTAGCGCTATCGGGGTTAATTCGCAGGGTACCATTCATCGTTATGTCCAATCTCTGGAAGATAAAGGCTACATCAACCGTGCAAAAGGTAATTCACGCGGCATGAGTCTGGTGGAATTACCTCTGGTGAGTCCTCCGGTGATCCCTCTGGTGGGCAGGATTGCTGCCGGTTTGCCGATTGAAGCCATTGAAGACCATCAGGAACTGAATCTGTCCGAAATGTTTATGGGACCTGACCTGTTCGCGCTTCGCGTTAGCGGAGACTCGATGATGGATGCAGGTATTCTGGATAACGATTATGTGATTATTAAAAAACAGCCGATTGCTCACGATGGCGATATAGTAGTCGCCATGATCGATAAGGTGGAGGCAACGCTTAAGCGCTTTCGTCGTCGTAGTAATTCGGAGGTCGCATTGATTCCAGAAAACTCCTCAATGGATACCATGCTTTACTCTGCCGATCGGGTGACTATACATGGTGTGCTGGTTGGCCAAATGCGAAACTATAGATAACACTTCTTTATGAGTTTACTATCCCCATATCTCTTGGGGATAGCTTATTTTCGGGTAGTGCAATATGTTAGGGTTGTTCACTCTTTTCTCATCATATTCATATCTATATGTCGCGTTTCTATCTGATCCTTCTACTGCTTGTTAGCAGTGCTGTGAATGCCTTTGAGAGTGTCGAAGTTGAGTTAGATACTGGCAACAGTTTTACTATTAATCAATTTCAGGGGGATGGAAAATCTCTCATTATCTGGCTTCCTTCTGAGCGTGGTTTAGGCCAGGGTTATTTTCCTATCGCGCTTGATCTGGCGGCGATGGATATTGATGTATGGGCGGCAAACCTGCATGAAAGCTATATCATTCCGACGGGCCGTAATAGCTTAAGTGAGATTGACATGGATGACCTGTTGGCTCTTGTCGATGTTGCTAAAACACAGGGATATCAGGAAGTCTTTCTGCTAAGTTCGGACCGAGGGGCCCAGTTAGCTTTGGATGTAGCCTATCTATGGCAACAGAAAAATCCTCGATCAGAGCTGTTACGCGGCCTGTTGTTATTTTCTCCACATCTGGAGCAGGGGCGGACAGAAATAGGGGAGAGTGCCAGTTACGTCGAAATATCAGCCTATTGCAATTTGCCGGTGTATATGTTGCTCCCTCAATACTCAACCAAGTTTGCTCGTGGTAAAGAGATTGCTGAACAACTGGGTAAGGCGGGCAGCCAGGTTTATATCCATATATTCAGCGGTGTACAGGGAGGTTTCCATATGCGGCCGGAGGAAGATATGAAACCTGTGGATATTGCTGCTCGTGAACAGTTGGCGCAAAATCTGCTGACGGCAGTGGGTTTGTTGAGAGCTTCTCGAAAAGTTAACATCACGCCTGGCTACCAATATATTGAGAACAGAAAATCCACTAACGAAAACCTGAAAGCCCCAAATCTTCATCCTTATAAAGGTGATCCTGAACCGCAGTCTTTAGTATTAAAAGATATCAGCGGTCGAACATTCGATCTGGCATCTGCGAGTGATGAGGTTATTTTGGTGAATTTCTGGGCGACCTGGTGTCGGCCCTGCGTAGAAGAAGCTCCTTCACTTTCCAGGCTGGTTAATCGAATGAAGGGGCGGCCATTTAAGGTGGTCGCGGTCAATATTGGTGAATCTTTCGAAGATATTAGTCAGTTTACTCAGTCAATTTCTGTAAACTTTGATATATTAATGGACCAGCATGGGCAGGCTGCTCGAGACTGGAAGGTATATGCTTACCCCTCTAATTATCTGATTGATCGTGAGGGAAATATCCGTTTTGCCTATCGAGGTGCGCTTGAATGGGATGCACCTGACATTATTGCTACCATTGAGAGTTTGTTCTAAACCATGCTGTTTGTATGATTTTATTTTGTGAACTACATCATATAACTAAGTTCTATGGAATGATTAATCAGCAAGAAGGGAATATATTCCCAAATATAAATTAGCCCTTACCCTGTTAGTGCGATTTATCTTAGATTTATTAATAGATATGAATTACGCCATTAAGTATTTGATTTTCAGTTTTATTTCATCTGTATTTGATGTGTTTCATCGTTGTGGGCTTGACTAAGTGCTAGCATTTTGCTCTACCTTTACGGTTTCAGGTTGGATCTGAAAGGTGGAGAAATGCACTTCTTTTGTTGAGTTATTAGAATTTTTCACGGGTTACCAAACACATGAGTTTAGTACCAGAAGTCATACAAACAACCACTATCCGTATTCTGAAGCCACTTATCAGAATACTGTTGCGCAATGGTATTGCATATGGCACTTTTGCCGATATTGCACGCAAAATATATGTGGATGCCGGCTATGACGAAGCTGCAAACCGAGATCAGAAGCAGACGGTTTCAAACGTATCGATACTGACCGGGATCAACCGCAAAGAGGTCAAACGTCTGAAGGAGTCTTTATCCTTTGATTCTGATAACTCACTTAAGAAGTTCAACCGAATAGTGCGCGTGCTTGCTGGTTGGCAGCACGATGATGAATTTCTGGATGCAGAGCATGAACCCAGGGATCTGAAATTAGAAGGTAAAAAGTCTTCTTTTACCAGCCTCGTTAAACAATATAGTGGTGATATGCCAGTAGTAGCGATGCTTAATGCTCTTTTGGACAGCGGTAATATTAAAGTCATTGATAACGGTAATATTCAGCTAATCAACCCGAATTACCTACCGTCTACTGACTCTGACCAGAAGCTGAATATTTTAGGGATAGATACCGCTGAGTTTATTGATACCATAGATCATAATATCAATATCGGTAACCCTGAAGACGCGTGGTTTCAACGTAAGGCCTCGAACACGCACATAAGAAAGAGTGCGGTGAACAAGCTAAAGAAAAAAATCAATAAAAAAGCTCAGCAGTTACTGGAAGACATTGATGCAGACCTGTCAGCGAATGAAGTTGAAAGCGATGAAGAATCCTGCGCTGTCAGCTTTGGTATTTATTTTAATCAGAAGTCCTCTGATGATGAGAGGAACTAGCTTTTATGGATAGATTATTGGGTTTCTCGGTTAAGATCAGGCGAATAATTCTCACCACCTTGTTGAGTATTTCAATCCTCTCCTGCGGAGGAGAGGGTGCAATGATGTCTGCTGGTATCAGCGGCACAGGCATTGTGCTGGGTGTGATCACAGGGTTTGGCAGTATTTTTGTCAACGGTGTTGAATACGATATTGATCAGGCGAGTATTGATGAGGATGGAATCACTACCTCTGCTCAAAACAATAATCTGGCGATAGGTATGGTTGTTCGACTTATGGTCTCGAATAACGGTGATGGTACCGGCAGGGCTGTTTCGGTAGTTTACGATGATATTATAGAGGGGCCTATTTCATCTCCCCCTGTCGTCTCGACACTTGACGCTGATGTTAAACAATTGTCTGTGCTGGGGCATACCATACAGATAAATGCCGCTTCGACGACGTTTTATGGAAATGGATTGACATTTAACAATATCAAACAGGGTGACGTAATAGAGGTTAACGGATTTGAAGATCCTGCTCAGCATAAGATAATAGCTACTCGTGTTGAGAGAAAAGCGGGTAATGGGGGAGGCATACGTGTTGAAATTCACGGTGTGATAAAAAGTCTAAATCAAGATAATTTCACTCTAAATAATTATAAGGTGGATATTTCTTCTATTACTGAGAGTGATTTAAGTGATTTGCCCAATGGTTTGCAGGATGGACTTTTGGTTGAAGTAAATGGCTTCTACCAATCTGCTACCGCTTCGATAGATGCGTTTAGTATAGAGGGTGAGGACGACGATGTTGAACAACTGGCTAATGCCAGCGGCGTGTTACATTTGGAAGGTCTTGTATCTGCACTAAATGAGTCTGGTGATTTCGAATTGAACGGTATTCAGGTAGACACTTCTTTAATTGACCAAAGCATAAAAGATCAGCTTAAGAATGGTTTTCAGGTTCAGGTCAGGGGTGTAAATTTGGCTGGAAAACTTATTGCTGATCACCTTGAAATACGTACCAGTGAAGCAGAGTTCCAGGCTGTAATCGAATCAATTGATGATATTGCCAATAATCGGATCGTGATTGGGTATCCTGGATTAAATCAACCGATCAACCTGTTATTTGATCAGCAGAGCCAGCTGGTTGAAGAGGTGGGGCATAGTTCAAAGTCACTGGCTCTGAATGAGCTGAAAGTCAATTGGGGAGTGAAGGTCAGGGTTAAAAAAGTCGGTAGCGACTGGGTTGTAGTTTCTCTTAAGCATGACCATTTAAGTCATTACAAGATTAAAGGCTACATAACCTCTAAAACTTCACCTGATATCGTTGTCATTAATGGATTAACGCTTCAACTGGAGGCATCAGCTTCTTATGAGGTTAACGATCATGACTATGATATGTCAGATTTCTTTGATTATATAGATACAACAGATCCAGCTAAAAGCTATGTTGAGTTCGAAGATACAAACACAACGGATGATCGTGCCATATTCAACGAGGTCGAGCTAGATCCTCATCATCACCACTGATCAGGCCGCTGAAGCGGCCTGAGCTGTATGTGTAATATCTTCAAAACGATAGCTTTCGATCTTCCATTGTGACTCACTGGCTATCAATACCAGGCAGGATGCACCACCACGGGTACGGGTAGCACCTGCAGCACCTGGGTTCACCACCCAGGGCAGTTTAAAATCATCAATGACTTTTCTATGAGTGTGGCCATAAACCACCATGCGTGCATCAGGGTGCGCCTGACGCAGGTCTTCATGGTCGGGACTGCTCATATCATGAATATGCCCATGTTCAATCTTGATCAAACCACCCGGCAATTTCAGACTCGCTATCTGGGGTAAGGATTTTACCCGTGCGCTCTGTTGAGAAGGCCAGGCAGCTTCATAATCATTGTTTCCAGCTACAGCAATAACCTGACCGGTTTTGGGTTGCAATGCATCCAGTATGGAGGCATTGCAGATATCGCCAGCATGAATAGCGATGTCACATTGATTTACCAGTTTGTTGATCTCAGGGTGTAGATAGGCATGAGTATCAGAAACAATAGCAACGGTAATTTGTTGAGTCATAGAATCAGTTGTCCGAACATTGATCAGGGTTGCCCAAAACTGCTTCGGCAAGCTCAGCTTCTTTTTGCTTTTCATGTTCCATGACTTCGATTTCCTTGCGCATTTTCAGAATTTCGGCGCGTTCTTCTAAGCGTTTATCCCAGGCGCCTTCAACCTCAGGAATGCTTAACTCTCCGTACAGTACCTGACGCATTAATTTAAAACCGAATTGCATCAGAGCGACATCGTCAGCTTCAATAGCAGTGTAAAACCCTTCTGTTAGATTATAGGTTTTTCTGAAACTGTCACTGGTAACAAAGCGACGGAAACGATCCATATCGTAGCTGGCCATAAAAAACAGTTGCAGGCTCATTTCAGAAGGTTTGCCAATGGCAGGACCGGTTGAACGTTTCTTTAGAATGATGACAAACCATTCTCGGTTGTAATCGTCATATTCGGTGACACCCTGTGCTTCACGGTATTCCTGAACCGTTTGTGTCTGGTCTTCTTCGTGCCCCTTGCAGTGATCTTCTTTGATCAGCAGGAAAGATCGTTCATCGACATTTTTATCTATAGCGCGCATAGACAATAAACCCGAAGGGTAATAACGACAGGCAGTTGGGCGGTTTTCATAAACCGAGCAACCTGCGTCGGTCATGAACAGGCAGGCACCATCGTTGTCAGTGCGTAATTTGATGCCGGGTAAGCCGCCGGAATCAAGTTCAAAAGGTACCGTGTGTTTGGCAAGTACATCGGTGGTACTCAGGCCGGTATGTTGCTTAAGACGAATGATATCGTAGGGTGTTAAGGTAACATTGGCTTTAGAACAGCAGGCATTCCAGCAGGAAACACCTTTATGGCAACGGAATTTAAGCTGATCATTGGCTTCCAGGCGGATGGGTTCCACCGGGCTGTCATAAGGTAAATCGAAATTAAATTTGTTGTCGCTCATTCTGGGCTCTTGATATGGTTAATAAGTGAATGATTATATAGCATTTAATTAAAATCAGCTATTGGGGATGCTGATTGATCAATAATCACAATGTATGAGGAGTCCTGATAAAGAAGAGTGCGAAATTGAAAACTAGAGAGTCTAGCTATCTTGAGTGAATAGTCCATATACTCAAATGCATCATTGTCCATTGCAAACAGATGGTCAGCAGCTGCACGCCACAATGCTTCTTTAGACTTAAAGTGATAGATGAGCAGCCCCTGGCTGACCTGTGCCCGTTCTACAATCGCCCGTGTGTTCATGCCGTTAAATCCCAATTCCGATATCGATAATAAAGCTGCCGCTACGATTTATTCGTGGGTTGTTTCGCGTTGTTCTGCTCTCATAGTCTTAATTATTCCTATTCGATTGACAAGTTTAAAAACTAATCGCACCATACTTTTGCTTGCCAATCGGTAGGTAAAAAATAGTCTCGGAATTTATATTAATGACATCTGTGAAGGGCTCAGTTGCAAATGATGCCTGACCACAGATAGAGAAATCACATGATTGAAATAAGAAAGCTTATCGTTTTTTTGCTCATCGCATTGTTACTTACATCATGTAACGAGAAGAAGGTTGAGCCTCCTGCACCGCCGAAAGCGGTCATCGCAGTCGAAGCCAGGACGACCGAGTTTACCTCCAACGCGACGCTATCTGGTTCGGTAACAGCTAGAACTGAAACGCAGCTTTCTTTCCGCGTATCTGGGCGCATCATTGAACGCAATGTCGAAGTGGGTAGTCATGTCAAAGCGGGCGATATCCTGGCACGCATTGATCCAGCCCAGCAGCAAGCCGATGTTGATGTG
>JBNKPX010000111.1:0-8223 GCA_050295575.1 Gammaproteobacteria bacterium
TATCGGCATTTCTTCCAGTCGCCTCACCCCATCACCCCGTCACTTCGACGGGCTCAGTGCATCGCCTTCGGACACCCCTCTTCCCCTCTCCATGCATGGAGAGGGGAAGAGGGGATGGGGGAGTTGGGGTGAGGCGATGTAAATAGACGGATATCGGTAAAAATGTTTATCGTACCGAAGTGGAATTAGTTCTACCTAAAATTGCACAGTGATTCCTGAGCCATTGAAACTTACTTTCAACTTTCTGTTATCATCTTCCCACCTGTCATATTTTACTTTGCTATTGATAGAGTAAATATATACTACCAATCCAGCCACAAATTCTCCAATACCAAACACTAAGAATGTCGTACCATAACCAAAACGTGGTTTAAATAAAGCAGGTTCATCCTCTTCAATTTCCCAGGAAGGATTAATCTTAAAAAGAATACCCAAACATATTTCTGCACCACCGGCGGCAGTCAGTACAGCACCAATTCTCCGTGGAACATACATGGGTGAATAGGGGTTTTCACGAATAGAATCTGAAGGAATACTATTGAGCTTATTACCTGTTAATGTTATATCTTCGCCAAATATCATTGCAGACAGGAGCAGGCAAAAAATGTAAACAGGGACATAGTTATTCATTCAGACCTTCTTTCCTGATAGGGCTTATAAAATTCAGCACGGTGACACAAAACTATGCATTTTCATGTCATACATTTATTAAGAACAACCAAACCCGAAAGTAGTAAAGAATTATCCTCTTGTTTCCCTCTTAAAGATTTGATATTCTTTTTGAAATAGTATATGTACCTGCTTTGAAATCCAATATAAAGTAACCTTTTGAAAACCCGGTAATACCTATAGGGACATGGTAATACCCCGGTTGCTGATGAGAAAATGACATTACTTTTAATAGCTTACCCTGAATGCTGTACAGCTTTATGGAAACATTTGAAGTGGTTGGTAGGCCATATTTTATTAATGAGCCACTTTTCGACATGCCGCTTAAAATGCATGAGTATTTTGCCGGAAGGACACCAACGATTGGAATATCAATGAAAAATCGACTAATATCACTGGCAGTACCCCAGCCGGCTATATTATGCGCCTTTACCCTCCACCAGTAAGCCGTTTTATTCTGAAGATTCTTTTGATTTTTTACAGTATCCGTAATTGTTGAATCAATGAGTGTTCTGCTGGCCATTAATGAATCTGTAAAAATCTCAAGGCAATATTTATCCACGCTTGTAGATGATCTGCTCCAGGAAAAGACAATACTGTCAATTGTAATGACCGTTGTGTTGGATGGAGAAACTAGAGAAACTTGATCAGGAACAGGTGGAATAGTATTAAAGTCCCACACCTCCGACCAGGCGCTGGTGCCTCCCGCGTTCCTGGCGTTGACACGCCAGTAATAAGTCGTGCTGGCAGAGAGCGGGCCGACGTCCTTGGCAGCAGAAGTCAACGTGGAGTCATCGACAACCGTACTGCCGAAATCCGAATTTGCGGAAAGTTGTACCCGATACGTCGAAGCCCCTGAAACCGCATTCCACGTCATCGACAGGCTGAGCGGCTGGTCCGTCGCGCTGTTGGTGGGCGAGGTAAGTGTTGGAACAGCGGTTGCTGGTGGGACGGTGGTAAAACTCCATACTTCCGACCACGAGCTGATACCACCCGCGTTCTTTGCGTTGACACGCCAGTAATAGGTGGTGCTGGTGGCGAGCGGGCCGACGTCCTTGGCAGCAGTAGTCAACGTGGAGTCATCGACAACCGTACTGCCGAAATCCGAATTTGCGGAAAGTTGTACCCGATACGTCGAAGCCCCTGAAACCGCATTCCACGTTATCGACAGGCTGAGCGGCTGGTCCGTCGCGCTGTTGGTGGGCGAGGTAAGTGTTGGAGCAGCGGTTGCAGGTGGAACGGTGGTAAAGCTCCAAACGTCCGACCACGTGCTGGTACCACCCGCGTTCTTTGCGTTGACACGCCAGTAATAAGTCGTGCTGGCAGAGAGTGGGCCGACGTCCTTGGCAGCAGAAGTCAACGTGGAGTCATCGACAACCGTACCGCCGAAATCCGAATTTGCGGAAAGTTGTACCCGATACGTCGAAGCCCCTGAAACCGCGTTCCACGTCATCGACAGGCTGAGCGGCTGGTCTGTCGCGCTGTTGGTGGGCGAGGTAAGTGTTGGAGCAGCGGTTGCAGGTGGAACGGTGGTAAAGCTCCAAACGTCCGACCAGGCGCTTGTACCATCAGTATTCTTAGCGTTGACACGCCAGTAATAGGTGGTGCTGGTGGAGAGCGGGCCGACCGCCTTCGATGGCGAAGTCAGCGTGGAGTCATCGACTACCGTACTGCTGAAATCCGAATTTGCGGAAAGTTGCACCCGATACGTCGAAGCCCCTGAAACCGCGTTCCACGTCATCGACAGGCTGAGCGGCTGGTCCGCCGCGCTGTTGGCGGGCGAAGTAAGTGTTGGAGCAGGGGGCGAGGTAATAATATTGGTGTGGGCCCACGTATGATTAGCATCCGATACGACCCAGCTGTAGTTGGCGATCTTGAGTCCTTCACCAAACCACGGATCCATGTAGTATATGGTAGTGTCAATAATCCCATGGCCGACTAAAAAATGACCCCCTCCGGAAGTCCACGCCCACCGGATCACGAATGGACTACCTGATCCAACTACTGTCTGGATTTCTGAAATCCCCAAAGCAGATCCAACACCATGACTGTTAACACCCCAATGCTGAAGAATATCTTCAATACTGCCTTCATATCCCCAGTTGTAGTTCCAGTAATTACATCCCTGGTTCGGATCAGTACAGCAGTTCACCGAACCGAAGTCGTGCCAAGTGGCATGTGTTCGTGTGTATTCGGCGATCTCACACTGAGATAAAGGCTGGCCATAGTATTGCAGGATGGAACAGCTTACCCCCGCCCAGCACCATTCATCCTGTTCCTGAATCACCTCCGGCATGTCGAGCACTTGTCCCGCAAGTATGGCGGGTAGTACGATCAGTAGAAGTTTGGTGGTATTCCAACACGATATATTCTTCATAATTATATCCTCTGGTAATGTTCAATGCTTAACGACCAGACCGCAATTTCTCAACGTATTTCTGATGAATATTGGGGAGCACGTCCTTCCTGGAATACCGGTGCGCGGCATCCTGACGAAGGCTTTTAAAGATGAGTCGAGCAGACCGGAGCGGATAATATTCACCTTCGTCGATGCTTGTACCTTCACGATCGAGAACCATAAAGTCGCACTGCAGTTGGTACAACCTAAGCATGACTTTACGGCCACCGGGATGATTCTTCCTGAATTGTTCCAGCTCCTTTGCCAGCAACGCACCCCCCAGCTCAACAGCCGTCAGGGTAGAATTGACCTTTGACACGGTGAGCAGAGAACGATACTCGCCATCAACTAAAACAGGAACTCTCCACTCATCCAATGGAATAAGATACTTTCTCTTCAGGTCGATTCCGTTTTTAATGGAATCGGGATGGATCGTAAAGACTTGAACTGGGGTCCCTATGCTCGCCCGTGAAAATTCCGCACGGTTTCTGAATCCATACTGGGATTCATAGCTTGGGGGGATTTTATCGAGGAACGACCCAAGTGTTGACATTGCACCGCTCCGGACAGATTTCTCTGAAAATTGAGCAGTGTCGTTAGATGCCTCAACGGTAAAACATATTAGAAATAAGATAAATAGGCCTCGCATGAAGGCACCTCTCTTTTGTAGAATGGATAGTAGTGTTGGAATTATTCTTCTGGTCAGATCTGCCAAGGAAGCCCTGGGAGCAGAACTGAACGATGAATAAACAATTTAAACTGAAGGGCTGCTTTGAGCCCTGAACCTGTCTTGATTTGCTGGTTGATGTAAATTGGCAACCTGCCTTATTAATTTAATACTTTTTATCACCACGCATACCATTACCTTTTATTAATAATCCATCAGATCAGGAAAATAATATCGTAATACTTTCCATGTTCTATTATCTTTTACAATTATTATTTCATCAAACAATCTTTTTTTATTATCTGTTTTGTCAGTTTTTGATAATTCAATTCCTATAAATTTTAATTTATCTTTTCTATCAGCCATTTCGAGCTTACCAGCGTATGTCCTTTGCATTTCAAATCCTTTTTCAAATCTGGTAAGTAGCTCAATAAATTTTGCTGTGCCATTTTCTTTTAACATTCTTGAAAAACTATAATTATCATAAGTTTTCTTTAAGACTGCAATGCTATCATCTGAAAAGCAGGCATCCTCAAAACTTGAAATGCATTTGCATGCAATTCTTTCAGCAAAAAAATTGTCGTACAAGATAACTAATAACGTTGAAATTATAATTGTTAATAATATTAGAGTAGAAAATATGGCTTTTTTATTCATTTAATTTTCTTCATACAATTACTATGCGTGGTGATTTTTTTTCTACAATTCTTATTGTTGACAATTTATTTCCTACACCGTTTTGCGCAAGATACGAAGGTTTACGTAATGCAATGGAGAAAACTTTTGTATCTTGCGCTGTTGTATGCTGTAAAACTATTGCTTAATTTGCCGTCCGGTATCAGTAATGAAAATATCAAATACCATCGTTTCTAAAATTTCTTCCTGATAAGGTTGTTAATGAAAGAATCAAACATGGTATCAAATCTTTTTCCGTTTCAATTTCCAAAATAACTGACGTATCATCAGGATAAATGCTTTCCGCAAATTGAAAGGAACCAACAATAATCTGGTTGTATTTAACTACATACTCAGTTGCGCTTGAAAATGCGTTTTTTAAATCATTAAGTTTTATGTTGGAATTGATACCTTTTGTTATAAATAGAAAATATTCACTATTATCTATTGTTAACTTAAGACTCCATCGTTTAAATATGTTTGAATTAATTTCCCCATAATATTCTTCGTCCAATTTTACCAAAGTCGGAAGAAAGAGTCGTTTCGTAATTTTGAATATTTTTCTATTTGTTTTATCGATATTTTGGATGTTGAATTGTATTCTATTACCATAGTCATCAACCCAATAATAAATATCTAAACCATCAATTCCCTTTACGGGACCTTCGTGATTTGATTCTTGACCCATCTTAAATAGAAAGTGTAAATCTATTTGATTTATTTTCATTATTAATTTAGCAAATTAGGTGACAGTTTTATTGCATAACCGGGTAGGTCAGAGGCGTCACCGCCTCTTTCCCCCCTCAGAACCGTACATGATAGTTTGTCATTGTCATTCTTTAAATGTTTTGAATCCAGTGCTCCGCACTGTTTTTATTATATCAATTGCACTTTGGTCAGAGTGTAATGGAACCGATACGCTGGTTCCCAGTTCCTTTCACTCTTTCGCGCGTTAACGACAGTTAACCGCATTCACCTGAATTAACCATGGCACACGGAGCAAACACCTCACCCAACTATGGAACTAATCGGAGGGCGATTACCTCACGGTTTTCTCCCCGTCCTTACGGACTTCGGTGCTCTTTCCGGAGAGCTTTGCACCCACTGCAACAGGATCGCAGCACGCGCATCTCCGTGAGCTCGCGGTGGTGGGTCCGGCATTACAACAACTGGGGCGAAGCGCATGGTCCTTACCGCACACTGAACGGCGGTGAACACTCCCACCGGATCGTCCGGGTACGTCCCTGTACCCTTCCTGTTTATTGACAAGCGGCCAGGGGCCGCAACAACGGTACCAGGTTACCAGAAGTTGCCCGGAGCGAATGCGCAGGGCAATTTGGGTCGCAGCGAAGCAGAGTCTGGTAAGCCGTGTATGCTGTTTTCGTGGCAACCCGTTTTCTCTGCGCCCCCTCTTATCTTTTTCTATCTTCATTCTTCTTGTGAATAAAACGTATGGCAAACAGAATCGAGCTCATCCTTTTGCTCTTCCGAAATAAATATTATGTCCAGAAAGCAATCCTTACCAAAGAGAGCCTTGAATGCTCTTGATACTTCTTTTATTAATGCCATGTCTTCGTTTGCTAACAAACATAAAGCGACAGAAGAATTGTTATTTACGGAATCGTAAGACACACGAGCGAGATATGCTTTCTGTATATCACTGCGCAATATGAAAATGTCGACAAGGATTATTCCGTTTCTATAGGGACTCTAAGTGTTCCATTTCCTACAAAGAAGATAGCACCCAGCTTAAATCATATCTCGGCAAGGAATCGCCTGCATCCTGTGGGTGGACAGTGAAATGTCCCTCAAGTCCAAGAGCTGTGGTACTCAGTTCCCAGTTTGCAGCCCAAATACCCAAAGCGACGGGAGCGTAGTATCTGGAAGCGGTAACGGCGTAGAAATCGAAGCCTTGCAGTATGTCGTTTTCATCTGTGACGGCTGTGCAGCGTGTGGTCTGCCCGTTGTAGGAGGAGGGGGCCCATTGACACATCTCATATGATCGACCGAACTTGTTGAATGGGGAAGAATCAACGTTGAGGGGTTCGCTAAATGTGGCGTCAGCGAAGAAGAGGTCAGAGAGCGGCAAACGGCTGGTACTCATGCGAGCGTTGAAGATACGAATAAACATGGGAATGTATTTGGATTTGTAGCCCACCGCCAGCACACAAACGATGTGATCTTTTTTAGGATCGAAGCGGTCACCGAGTTTGGTCATGATGCTTGTTTGATCTGCTCCGGGACCGATCCAGCAGGTACCGAGGTTGTGTCTGGTAGCATCCATAACTACTTTTTGAAGGCTGTATCCCACGTCGATGATGGCGCGGCGGTTGTACTCTTTTGGTCCTATGGCGACGAAAAACTCGCTCGCATTGACGGTGGGCCAGACAGTTAGCGGGGAAGCGATATATTCAAAGCGAATAGGGGCAGTCCCGATATGCGGTTCGGCGAGATGCTTGCGAACAGAGTCCATCAAGGTCTTTCGATGTTCTTCGGTTAATTTGCGGGTTTGGAAAGAACGGCAGGAGTGACGAGCGCGCATCAAGTCAAAGATATCGAGGCCATGTAAGGGGTGGGGGAGCCGTTCGGGGGGACGAATCTTGAATTTTATGGCTACAATATCGAAGAGGGCGATAAGGAGCATCACAACGCCAAGTCCCCCGAAAAGTTTCGTCAGAAAACTACTTTTGAGCAAGAGTGCAACCAGAGCGAGTATGGCAAGAAACAAAATAGGGATCAGTGGCAACAGATATTGAAGCCATCCGGTAAATTGCACCCGTTGTTTCGCCCGCACTACGCCAGCGGCTAATTTTCTTAAAAACAGCAGAGGGATATGTTCGAGGATAGCGCGTTCGTTTGCTCCTAATCCTTTCAAATAGTTGTCGTTTTTTGTCATACTAGTCGCCTATATCTTGTTGCTGGTTAACATCTGATTAAATTGGCGAGTCACTTTCACACAACGGTTCCAGGCTTGCAGAAGTTGCCGCATTGGCGACATGACGGCTGCGAGCGAAGCGTAGAGGCCGACGGAGCCATCAAAGCGGCAATTTGGGGCAGGTCTTTTTCTGCCCTGCATGTCTGTGTTGTTTGTCTGTTGCCAGCTAGTCCAATGCTTTTGATTTTCTTCTCTCTTCGCGAGCGCTTCTTCTTATTTAAGCGACTTCACCACCTATTCCGTTCCAGTTTAGGATATTTGATTGCAGTTTTGAAAAAGCTCGAAAGGCCTTACCTAATCTGTTAACTCCAGCTGGTTCCGCCTCAATTACAAATTCAGATATAGCCTTATCGGGTATATCACTGTTGTTATTTAGCCTAATCTGAATCGCACATCTCCCTGTAGAATTAATTAACGGCCTAAACCACTACTTCCAGTAGTGGTCCGATAAAAAGGCTCCGCCGTGTAGAGTAGTGGTTACCAGGAAGGCGAAGCCGTCCAAGCAGTGATATAAATTGAGAATCTCCCTGGAAGGTATGCAGAAGGGAGATTCTCATGAAAAGTAACTTTAAGAAATTATCTCACACGCTGTATGAATGCAAGTATCACATAGTGTTTTGTCCAAAATACCGTCATAGAATACTGAAAGGAGAAGTTGCCGAATATTGCCGACGGGAATTTTTCAACCTGATTAGGCAGAAAGACCAAGTAGAGGTTCTGGAATTAAATATTCAGGCAGATCACGTTCATACTGTAGTTTCAATTCCACCGAAATACTCGGTTTCAAGTATAATGGGGTTTCTGAAAGGTCGTTTATCCCTTTCACTTTTCCGTCGTTACGAACGGATCGGAAAAAGATTCTGGGGTAGGCACTTGTGG
>JBNKPX010000112.1:0-8198 GCA_050295575.1 Gammaproteobacteria bacterium
CCAGAAAGTAAAAAGTGTCTATCGCGTACTGTAACTCAAAAATATTATTTTCCATGATGTCCTCCTACAATGCTTCAGGACCAGACTCACCCGTACGGATACGGATCGCCTGTTCAATTTCAGTAACAAAGATTTTGCCATCACCGATTTTTCCGGTATTGGCCTTAGATGTGATGGCTTCAATAACCTGCTCAAGCAGAGATGCATCTATAGCCAGCTCCAGTTTCACTTTAGGTAGAAAGTCCACAACATA
This sequence comes from Gammaproteobacteria bacterium, assembly GCA_050295575.1. GTDB lineage: Bacteria > Pseudomonadota > Gammaproteobacteria > JACNJF01. The sequence goes on from JBNKPX010000112.1 coordinate 254, forward strand.
CTCAGCACCACGATATAATTCTGTATGCCCTTTTTGACGTCCGAAGCCTTTAACTTCAGATACTGTTACACCCTGCACACCGATTTCAGACAGCGCTTGACGCACGTCATCCAGCTTGAAGGGTTTAATAATGGCTGTCACCATTTTCATAGGATATCTCCAGTTGTAAAATACACAGTCTTAATAAGCAATTTATCGACCAACATAAACTCAAGCCCTAAAATCAGCCACTTAGCAACAAATGGAGACAAATTTAACAAAAAATGTAATAATGGCGCGCACGATTTAGAGGCGCACGCACTCTTTAAGTGCATGTTATTTTTTAATCGCACATTATTAGGGCAGCCCATGCAACCAAGTCAGATTAACCAGCTAGCAGAAAGAATTGAGGCACTGTTACCTCCAGGCATTAAACAGGTAAAGAGCGACTTCGATAACAAGCTAAAAACATTATTACAACAACAGTTAACTAAAATGGATTTCGTCAGCCGCGAAGAGTTTGATATTCAAACCAAGGTTCTTGCTCGCACAAGAGAAAAGCTGGAACAGCTGGAAAAACGCATTGAACAGTTAAACAGCAGCAGCCAATAAGTCGAGCCTCACGAAACATATAAGTTTTATGCATCGGATGTTATTATTACGCGAATTTCGGAGTAAAGGATTACTATGGCGCTTACCCAGTTAACTACCCGGGCTCAAGAAGGCATACATGCACCAGCCGTTAGTGTTGAGGTTCATATATCAAACGGCCTTCCCTGTTTTTCTATCGTTGGCCTGCCAGAAGCAGCGGTGAGGGAAAGCCGTGATCGTGTACGTAGCGCTATCATCAATTCAGGGTTTCAATTCCCTGCAAGAAAGATCACCGTCAACCTTGCTCCCGCCGACCTGCCTAAAGAAGGCGGTCGCTACGACCTTGCCATTGCGCTAGGTATTCTTGCCTCATCAGAACAGATCAACAATCAATACATCAATCAATACGAACTATATGGTGAGCTGGCATTAAGCGGAGAATTGAGGCGCGTTAACGGCCTGATCCCTGCTCTAATGCAAACCGAAAAAGCAGGTAACAAGGTCATCCTGCCTGAAGAAAACGCTACCGAGGCCTCTATTCTGCCAAATATTGATGCTCGCCTGGCTTCAACACTGGCCCAGGTTTGCAGCGCATTTAATGGCGGCCAGTCATTACCCCGCCCCCCGGAAATCGAGACTGATCACAGTGTTTTCTATGTGCAGGACATTTCCGAAGTGATCGGACAATCACAGGCCAAGCGCGCACTCGAGATAGCTGCAGCCGGAGGCCATCATTTACTGATGATGGGGCCGCCAGGTACAGGTAAAAGCATGCTTGCTCAACGCCTGAATACTCTACTACCGGAAATGGATCAGGATGATGCACTACAAACACTAAGCATTCATTCGATCAGCAATGACCAAAGCCTGGATCTGGGACAATGGAAAATCCGCCCCTTCCGCGCGCCTCATCATACCGTTTCTGGCATCGCATTAGTCGGCGGGGGCTCGAATCCGAAGCCTGGAGAAATATCATTAGCACATAATGGCGTGCTATTTCTGGATGAACTTACTGAATTTGACCGCAAATCCATTGAAGTGCTTAGAGAGCCACTGGAAACCGGGCATATTCACATCTCTCGAGCTTCTCGCCAGGTAAGTTACCCTGCAGGATTCCAGCTGGTAGCCGCCATGAACCCCTGCCCCGGCGGCTGTGATTCGATTCAGCAATGCAGCTGTAGCGCCGAGCAGCTTGCAAGATATAAAAACCGCCTCTCTGCGCCCTTTCTGGATCGCATTGATATCCAGATCGAATTACCCAGACTGAAAAACACCGAATTATTGCACCAGAAAGTACAGTCTCAGGAAACCAGCCTACAGGTTCGCTACCGGGTCAGTCAGGCCAGAATGCGACAGCTCAGGAGGCAGAATTGCCTGAACTCACAGCTGAATAACCAGCAGATAGAGCATCATTGCGCACTAGATCAAGCCACTCACACCCTGCTTTCGCAGGCAGTCGATAAACTAAAACTATCTGCTCGCAGCTATCATCGCCTGCTAAAGCTGGCCCGCACGATTGCCGACCTGACAGAACTGGAACATATCTCCATGGAATGCATCAGCGAAGCCATCAATTACCGCCGTATTCCACTGTTACAGCGCTAAGCTCAGGCATAAAAAAGCCCCACCATAGTGCTGCAATACGGTGGGGCTCTGGATGATAGGTGTATTATTAGCGAGCTTTATCCATCATAAAGGCAACAATATTGGCAACCTCTATATCCGCAAGATAGCTAGCACCACCTTTAGCAGGCATTGCATTCTTACCGTTAATTGCACTTTGCAACAGTGCATCGAACCCTGTGCTGACCCGAGGAGCCCAGGCTACCTTATCTCCCAGCTTTGGAGCACCCGCAGCACCCGTGTCATGGCAGGAAAAGCAGACACCCCGGTAGGCTTTCTCACCAGCAACAAGGTCTGGAGTAGTAGTGGATGCGACTGGTTGCTGTTCTGATGCTGGCTCAGGTGCAGCAGCTGGGGCTTCAGCAGGAGCTGCACTGACTGGATCTGCAGCAGGCGCTGCTGAAACTTCCAGTAATCCAGCCTCGGATAGCATAAATTCAATTACGCTACGAATTTCATCCTCACTATAAGTGGTACCGCCGTTAGGTGGCATTGCCCCCTTACCTGCAATCGCAGAGCTGAGCAATCCATCTACACCCACCTCAAAACGAGGCTGCCATGCGACTGTATCTCCCAGTTTTGGAGCACCAGCCACACCTGTACCGTGGCAGGCCATGCAGGCACCATCAAAAAGCTCTTTTGCTGACTTTGCTGCTACCGGCTGGCTTTCCTGATCCGCCTTTGATGTATCGCCCAGCAGGTCGGCCAATGTCACTACTGGCTTTATACGCATGGCAATACCTGTATCAGCCTGCGCTTTAACGCGCTCCATATTCTTGCCAAAGCCATCTTCAGCCATTACAAATACAAATAGATATATCAGACCGACCGCCAGTAATAGCGCTACGACCAATATCAACGAAATTGAAAACTCATTATTCTTCGTTGCTGTCACCCTAACTCTCCCGATTTTCTAAGATAAAAAACTGCGCGCGATTATAACCAGAATTAGAATATTGTGATATACCCCTGCAGGCACCTAAACCACCTCCTTAATACCTGCTGCTTTAATCACTAGTTACAAAATCACTGGTTTGATTTATCCTCTGTTCACTTTCAATTCATAAGTGACATCAATGTCCATAAAACAAACCCTGTTTCTAAGCATAGTTGGCCTGATGCTTATTACCGTTTCCAGCATTTTGTTTTCCTCTTATCAGTCGACCGAAAAAGTCCTGATTGGACATGCACACGAGGTTATGGAAACCATCTCCAACGAAGTAATCGATCGATCTGTAAGCTTTCTGGAACCCGCTCAACTGGCTGCCGAACTGACACAAAAACTGGCCAATAACAATGTGGTCAGCAAAGATAATATCAAATTGATGGAGCGATATTTCTTTGAGCAGTTGAACCTGCATCCACAGTTTTCCGGCATATATTTTGGATCTAGTGATGGAGGATTTGTTTACGTCATGCGCGACAAAACACTCTCTAACGCGCGCTATCGTAGCAAAATTATCACCCTTGATAATAATGAAAGAAAGGTAGATACCACATGGCGCGATATTGATTTTAACTCGATTAAAAGTGAGCAGGATATTAGTGATAGCTATGACCCACGGGTACGCCCCTGGTATATCAAGGCCACCCGGCTGAACCAGATGGTATGGACCGAACCCTATATCTTTTTTACCTCTCAGCAACCCGGCATCACCATATCCAGTCCGGTTTACGATTCATCGGGTAACAAAGCGATTGACGGGGTAATTGGTGTTGATATCACTATCAACCAGATATCATCTTTCCTTTCCGGCTTAAAGATTGGTCAATCTGGATCAGCATTTATTATCGATACACAGGGGCAGGTTCTGGCTCACCCGGATTCAGAAAAGATCAATCGTCGGAGTTTTGATCAACTGACCTTTACCCGTATCACCGAAATTGATGATCCTATTGCACGAGCAGCATTCCGCTCGTTAAAGCTACCATTGGCTGACACCTATCATCTGGATAAAAAACAGATCACACGCTTCAACTACAACGACACCTATTACCAGGCTGTTTTCACCCCATTTCAACAGCATCAATGGCCATGGATTATTGGCATCTATGTCCCTGAAGATGATTATCTGGGCGTATTCCACAAAAATCAGCGCAACAATATCTTCCTGGCGCTAGTTATCGGCATTGTCGCCAGCCTACTGGGTATTGCACTTGCGCGCAGCATGAGTAAACCAATTGCCAAGCTGGGACAGCAATCGACCGCTATCATGCAGGGTAACTGGAATAATGTACCCATTAAAACCCGATATTCCGAGATACAGCAAAGCGCAGACGCGTTTACTTCAATGACGGATATGCTCAAGAAGCAACAGAAAGTAAATAAGGACCTGAATAAGTCATTACAGAAAAACAGCCTGGCGACCATCTTCAGACTTTCTCAGGCAGCCGAATATAAAAACCCCATTCCAGGCAATCATTTAACTCACATGTCACAACTGGCAGGCCTGATCGCCCTGGCTCTGGGCAAGGACAGACATTTCTGTGAAACCATCATGCATGCCTCACCCATGCACGATATTGGCAATCTGGGTATCCCTGATCATATACTGCTAAAACCTGAAAAGCTGAATATTCAGGAATGGGAAATTATCAAAACCCACCCTCAGATCGGTGCCGATATTCTGAAAAACCCGGAAACAGAAATGCTGGCCATGGCCAGGCGTATCATCCTGAGCCACCATGAAAAATGGAATGGCTATGGCTACCCACAGGGGTTAGCAGGCAACGACATACCACTAGAAGGGCGCATCTGCGCACTGGCAGATGCCTTTGATACCATGGTTTCGGAACGTGTATACAAGCCCGCTTACGAGCTGGACACCGCTTTCAAGGAAGTGCGTGCCGGTAAAGGCAGTCACTTTGATCCACAGTGTGCGGATGCCTTACTGGATTCAGAGCTGCAGATCCGCCGCATCTACAGCAACATCCCCAATCTGGATGATTTAATATAGCCCTGACAAGCCGGATTTAAAACAGGTCAATGATCTGTTTTAAATCCGATTTACCCTCAGCCACTTCCTCGCGCGTCAGGCCGCATAGCTCATGCGGAAATACCAGCCACTCGTCACTGCTATGGATATAATAATCTGGCTCGATATCCACAGCGCGTTTGGATGGCTTGTACCAGGTACAGGCAACACGGATATCAGAAGGAGTATTTAGACGCGACTGCTTTTTAATCTGCTTAATCAAGGCATCCACACTACGCCCGGAATCAAACACATCATCCACTATCAGCAGACTATCTTCGGAGTTAGCATTTTCCAGCAGGTAATGCAGGCCATGCACGCGTATCTCCTTAGACTGCTTACTAATGCCATAGTAAGACGAGGTGCGCACAGAGATATGATCCGTGTGAACACCTTTATACTCAAAGTACTCCTGCACAGCGATACCAATTGGAGAACCACCACGCCAGATACCGACAATAAACTGTGGGCGGAAATCATCTTCATAGATGGCGTGCGCGAGTCTGAAGGAGCTTTCTAGAAGCTCCTGGGCAGTAATATAAACTTTATGCATATAGATCTCTTTACAAACGCGAACGGCATATTAAGCCTGATACGCACCGAAAATGAAATCGGAAACTACAGGATTAAGCGTTTGCCCGTAAGGCTTGAGGCTCATCGCCAGCCTGCGTTAACCTGTCGGCCAGAAAACTCAGTAATACCCCGTAGGCCGGTAAAAACAACAACAGGCTGATCACCATCTTAAACGAGAAATCAACCAGCGCTATCTCCAGCCAGTGCTCAGCCATGAAGGCATCAGGGCTCTGGTAAAAAGCAATACTGAAAAACAACAGCGTATCCAGCGCACTACCGAGCACAGTAGATGTAGCAGGCGCCACCCACCAGCTACGCATACGGCGCAGACGGTTAAACACCAGCACATCCATAAACTGCCCCATCACATAAGCCAGAAAACTGGCCACCGCAATACGCGCCACAAAAAGGTTAAACTCGGCCAGCTGGCCAAAGCCCTGGAAAGCACCTTCGTAAAACAGTACAGAAAGCACATAAGACAGTAAAAGCGCTGGAATCATCGCGCGCAGGATAATCCGTCGCGCGGCGCTGGCGCCAAAAATACGCACCGTCAAATCGGTGGCAAGAAAAATAAACGGAAAGCTAAATGCCCCCCAGGTGGTATTAAAACCAAACAGTGTAAACGGCATCTGCACCAGATAATTACTAGCGGCAATGATCAGAAGATGACAGGCGACCAGAAAGGTCAGGGCTTTGCGCGTTTGCGCGGATATTTGAATACTCATGATTTACCTTTTTGTTAATGGGGGCGAGGGAACCCAATTAAATAAATAACCCGGTATCTACAGCGATACCGGGCTGGGATTATAAGCAATGACGCTTATTTGTACAGACTTTAAGCCACATAAACTCAAACTCATAGTTTAAACCTGGGCCAGCAATCCTCCAAAAACTGGTCATTTACATGAACTGTAATACTAAACTCAAGAACACGCACAACTAACTAAAAGCTGACTCATGCTGAAGTTTAAACAACCTCTCAGGGCCTGCTAACACTAATACTCGCTACATGTGCCTCGATGACATCGCGAAAGCTGGAAAATAGCTGATCAAATCCTGTGAAGGATATGCATCTTTCACGCGCAGCGATCAACGAGTCTGCTCCATTGAATTCCAGTATTCTAAAATTTCCGGTTTTGACTGAAAGCTATCAATTCATTGGTGATTCAGATAGTGGCTGTCCTCTATGCTCCTTCCTCTACGCTCCTGGGTAGCCGGTTATTTCAGACGTATCCTGACTCCAGTTTCCTGCCTTGATACCCAAGAGGGTTGCATTTATTCTACTTATAATCTTAACTACACTATTCTAATAATTTTTCTACAAAAGGTTGTTTGTGGGCGATAAACCTAATCTATCAAAAGCTCGAATACTGGTCTTCACCTTTACACTTATAATTACAATTAACTTAATTAGTTTTTATGTATTAAAAACATCATACGACAATACCTTAGAGAAAGTAACCAACGAAACAAAAACAAACAGTTATCTTGTCTCTCAATGGATCTTAGAATCATTTAAAATACCAAAACTGATACTGCAACAGCTTACTTCAAATACAAAACCTCATGAGCTGGTATATCCTATAACTAATCAAAAGGCACATGATAGGAAAACAGCATTAGTAAAAGACCTCTCAAAATTAAGCGACAAGATACTATTCCTTGGCTTATTTGATAAAAACTGTGTCATCACCCATACCTCAATAGGTGTTAATCTTGGAAAAAATCTTAAAAGCTATCCTTATTGTGGGGAAGCTTTTAAGCAGCCTTATGAAAAATTAAAGACAAGCAATATGTCTGTCTCTTCAACAAAACAAATGAATGTAACAGTAACATATCCAGTTATGCAGAATAACAAGAGTATGGCTGGGTTTGGTCTAATAGGCTTAGATTTATATTTTTTTCAACATTGGTTAGACAGGCTTGTTAGCAATGATGCAAATAAAGATATTGCTATTAGTATCTTTGATCTTAATAGAATGCTTTTAGCCCGCGTACCTTTTATTAAAAATTCCATAGGGAAAAAACTAGATAATAAGATTTTAGAGAACTTTACAAACACAGAAAATATCTCAGAGATGTCTGTTCGCGTTGTCTCCCCTATAGATGGTGTTGACCGAGTATGGACCTTTCGTAAAATTGAAAATCTCCCTTTTGTTATCGTTGTAGGCTTACCTATAGCAACAGCTATAGATAAATGGATG
>JBNKPX010000113.1:0-8174 GCA_050295575.1 Gammaproteobacteria bacterium
ATGCCCTTGGCCTGCTCTTCACCCGCAGAGCGGAAGGACTTGGCTACCGTGTCACGCTCCTTGATCATGCGTTGATAAACCGATTCGCTGACATCAGGTGGTAACTCAACCTTTTTGATACGCACATCAACCAGTTCAACGCCGAGATCACGTGTTTTAACACCTGCGTTTTCATTCACTGCCTGCATAATGGCCGAACGTTCACCAGATATAACTTCTTTGATGGTCTTGGAACCAAACTGCCCTTTCATTTCATCGTTGAGGATTGAAATGATACGAGATACAGCTCGTTGCTCATCACCACCCTGGGTAGATGTATAGTAATCGCGAGGGCTGGAGATGCGCCACTTAACATAAGAGTCTACGATTACATTCTTCTTTTCACTGGTCAGATAGCGTTCAGGAGGCGTATCCAGGGTCAATACACGACTATCGAATTTACGTATGTTATTAATGAATGGAATTTTAAAATAGATACCTGGCTCATTAACCGTAGTGACTATCTCACCCAGTTTAAATTTAATCGCCAGTTCTCTTTCATGAACGATATAAGTCGATAACCAGACAACAAGGGCAATAAAGCCAGCAACAAACAATCCAAATTTAATATTTCCCATTATCTTGTCTCCCGTGTCCGAGTACGCGAATTGTTGCGTCTAAACTCATCCATAGAATTGAGATTAGCGGTAGCACCACTTCTCTGGCTAGTCGTAGGCATACGAATGCTTGAAGATGAAGAACCTGAATTTTTTTGTATCATCTTATCCAGTGGCAGATAAGTCAGGTTGTTGCCATTTTTCACATCCAGTAAAACCTTTGGATTATTAGACATAATCTGTTCCATGGTTTCCAGATACAGACGTTCACGAGTGACATCTGGAGCCCTCTGGTACTCAGCAAGTAGTTTAGTAAAACGCTCTGTTTCACCCTGTGAAGACTTCACAACCTGTGTGCGGTAAGCCTCAGCATCCTCACGCATCGCCTGAGCATCACCCCTGGCCTTTGGTACAATATCGTTTCGATAGGCATTCGCTTCGTTGATGATACGTTGTTGATCCTCACGCGCCTTGATAGCGTCGGCAAATGCATCCTGCACCTCTTCCGGTGGCTGAGCTTCATTCAGGTTTACCTGAAGTACATTCAACCCCGCTTGATAGGAGTCCAGTATCTCCTGCATGATACGTTTGGTTTGTGAGGCGACTTCAGCACGGCCATCGGTAATGATGTAATCCATCTTATTTCGACCAACCACTTCACGAATTGCTGTTTCGGCTGCCTGTTTCAGGGTGATATCTGGCTCTCTTACCTCAAAAACATAATCTTGCGCATTTTTAACGTTGTACTGGGCCTCAAGGCTTAGCGCTACGATATTTTCGTCTTCGGTAAGCATGAGAGAGTTATGGTTAATCTTACGCAAGGCGCCCACATCAACCATTTCTACCGCATCAATGGGCCAGGGAAGGCGCCAGTGCGGACCAGGCTGAGTGACATTACTACGTGCACCAAAGCGGGTTTCTACGCCTCTCTTACCTTCATCCACGATGTATACACCGCTCAGCAACCACACAAGAATTACAGCAGCTAGCGCGATTAAAATGATACCGCTATAGTCATCGCTACCGCTACTGCGACCACCTGAGCCACCGCTGCCAAGCAGTCCACCCAGTTTCTTTTTCAGTTTATTGAAAACTTCGTCAAGATCTGGCGGCGTATCGTTATTACGCTGACCCCAGGGATCTTTATCTTTACCCGGTTCATTCCAGGGCATAAGGCTTCTCCAAATTTAATTATTGTGGATTGTTTGTACTGACAGCTCACAAAGGCTGTGAATTGTAAGATGGGTTACGCTACGACTGCAAGTCTGTCGCTACAGATATGGAATCTTTCTGCAGGAATTTCAAGCTGTCGACACATTTTTTTGATTTGAACTTCACTGATGTTAACTATTAGCCTGATTGAGCCATCATCATTATAAGATTCAGAGGCAATTACCTTCTCTTCGTGCAGGCGTGATCGTAAATGACCTTCAGCAGGATTGATAGTTATTTCACAACAGAGGGTTTGCGGAAGAAAGAAATCAGAAATAACCTCTTTAAACTCTTCAAAACCAGCCCCAGTTTTAGCGGATAACCAGATACGCTCAGGCTTGCCTTCTTCATTGCGATCTATTCTCGGCTGATAAGCGGCCAGATCTATCTTGTTGAACACCTGTAATTGAGGGGTGTTTTCCGCACCCACCTCAATCAGCACCTGATTAACTGCATCGATTTTTTCCTGACGACTTTCATCGACACAATCTATCACATGCAGAATCAGGTCTGCTTCCTGCGTTTCCTGTAAGGTCGCTCGGAAGGCAGCCACCAGATCATGCGGCAGATGACGAATAAAACCCACCGTATCTGCCAGAATAACGGATAACTGATCGCTAATCTGTAGCTTGCGCAAGGTGGGATCCAGAGTCGCAAACAGTTGGTCTGCAGCAAAAGCATCGGCATTGGTTAATGCATTAAACAAGGTCGACTTACCCGCATTGGTATAGCCAACTAGAGAAAGACTGGGGATTTCGGCCTTGGTTCTAGCCTGGCGGCTCTGCTGACGCTGTTTACTGACTTTTTCAAGCCGAGCCTTCAGGTACTTAATACGTTTACCTAACAGGCGTCGATCTGTTTCCAGTTGGGTTTCACCCGGACCACGCAATCCAATACCGCCTTTCTGTCTTTCCAGGTGGGTCCAGCCTCTAACCAGTCGTGTTGACAGATGCTTCAGCTGTGCCAGCTCAACCTGCAGTTTGCCTTCAAAAGAATGCGCTCGCTGGGCAAATATATCCAGGATCAATCCGGTACGGTCCAGCACTCTGCACTGCAATGCCTTTTCCAGGTTTCTTTCCTGAGAAGGCGACAAGGCATGATTGAATAACACGACATCGATTTCATGTTGACGCACCAAAGACTCGATTTCTTCGAGCTTTCCCTTGCCAACAAAGGTTTTTGAAGAAGGGGTATGCCGACTACCGACAACAATATCAACATCAGTTACATCGGCAGAGCGAACCAGCTCAACAAACTCAGACAGGTCATCCTGATCAGCGCTATCAGGAAAATTTATGTGTACAAGTAATGCTGATTCACCGCCTCTTGGGCGCTCAAACTCGAACAATCAAAGCTCCCAGAGACGTATAATAATCAATAACTTATTGATTGAACTCTTCATCCGCTTTTTCAATCTGAACGTTCCTTGCTGGAACAATGGTTGACACGGCATGCTTGTAAACCATTTGACTGACATTGTTTTTGAGAAGAATGACAAATTGGTCGAAAGACTCAATCTGTCCCTGTAGTTTAATTCCATTTACCAGGAAAATTGATACTGGTACATGCTCACGACGTAAAGCATTGAGGAAGGGTTCTTGTAGCATTTGCCCTTTTGACATTTTTTGGCACTCCTAAATTTTGTTATTGTATCAAATATCTGGATGAGTGTATCAGAAAAATCACCCTCCTATTGAAGCAGGTAATTTCCTGTGTTTTGCTATCCCGATAAGCCTAAATATTTAAAGATGCTGCTATAAGTATAGTCTTTATAGTCTATTTTCAATGCCTCATTGTATTTTCGTAACCAGGTTAGCTGACGTTTGGCCAGCTGACGGGTAGCAACGATGGACTTGTCCACCATTTGCTGGTGATTATACTCCCCCTGCAGGTACATCCACATCTGTCGATATCCCACGCAGCGCATTGAGGGCATCTGCAAATTCAGGTCTTCGCGTTGATACAATTGTCTGACCTCTTGCTCAAATCCCTGCTCTAGCATTTGATGAAATCTTGTTTCAATCCTCTGATGCAGTGATTTTCTATCATGCACGTCCAGAATAACCTGCTGAAAGTCTATATCGGGCCTGTCACTTTGCCCCTGCAATAACTGGGTCATAGTGCTACCACTGATCTTAAACACTTCCAGAGCACGCAGTATTCTCTGAGGATCATTCGGTTTGATACGCGCTGCTGACTCTGGATCTATTTCTTTAAGCTCCTCATAAAGCACCTCCAGGCCTACCTGCTGTAAGCGCAGGTTTAAAGCATCGCGTATTGCCTCATCAGCCATTGGCAAATCATTTAAGCCCTGTTGCAGCGCATTAAAATACATCATTGTCCCTCCTACCAGCAGAGGAATATTGCCGCGTTGATTAATTTCTTTTATCAAGCCTACGGCCTGCTGGACAAAGTCCCAGGCTGACCAGCTTTGTGCTGGGTCCAGTATATCGATCAAATAATGTGGTGCGCGTCGTAAGGTCTCTTCATCTGGCTTGGCAGTACCAATATTCATATCACGATAGATCAAAGCTGAATCGACACTAATTATCTCAACAGGAAAACGCTCAACCATATGCACGGCCAGATCAGTTTTTCCTGTCGCAGTAGCACCCATTAACAATATGGCTCTGGGTTTAGCTGTGGACATCGCTCACTGACCTCGCAGAAACAGTGAATCCAGCTGTTGTAGACTTAACTGTTTCCAGGTTGGTCGTCCATGATTGCATTGCCCACTGCGCTCTGTCTGTTCGATGTCTCGCAATAGCGCATTCATTTCACTGATCGTTAACTGTCGATTTGCTCGCACTGAACCATGACAGGCCATGGTTGAAAGAATGTCATTGGTTTTCTGTTCTATCTGCTGGCTCTGCCCATGTTCCATATAATCGCTAAGAACATCTCGCACCAGTTTTTCAATATCAGCCTGTTTCAATAAGGCAGGTACTTCCCTGATGCGTATCTGTTCATGACTTAATCGTTCCATTTTAAGGCCAAACTGCATCAGCTCCTGCTGCTGATTTTCTACCAGATCTCCCTCAGATTGGCTGACATGCATGGTCAAAGGGACCAGCAGGGGCTGAGAAATAATGCCTTCCTGTTGAGAATGCTGCTTTAATCGTTCATAGACTATGCGCTCATGCGCCGCATGCATATCAACCAGCACCAGTCCCTGATCATTCTCTGCCAGAATATAGATGCCTTTTAGTTGGGCTAATGCATAGCCCAGAGGCGGTGCTTTTTGCTCCTCTGTAGTTTCTGGCTGCGCCAGTAACTGGGCATATGCCGCCACATTATCTCTCACCTGAGATACAGGGCGAGCGGATCCTGAGTATGAAAAATTCGAATGCACCGGTTTCATTTGCATTTCTGTCTGCTGGAACGTGGTTTCAACAGGCCTTTCGGGCTGAGTATTCAGTGAAAAAGCAGGGCTGTTGATTTGTTGCTCTGGTTGAACGTCAGCAAGAGCCTGATGCAGGCTTCGATATAGAAAATCATGCACCTGACGTGAGTTACGAAACCTGACCTCGTGTTTCTGTGGATGTACATTCACATCTACCTGGCGAGGATCAATCGCAAGATAAAGAACAAATGCAGGATGCCGGCCATGGAATAACACATCCTGATAAGCCTGACGAACCGCATGGCTGATCACCTTGTCTTTTACCATGCGCCCATTGACAAAAAAGTACTGCATATCAGCCTGACTTCTTGAGAAAGTAGGCATAGCAACCCAGCCGGATAATGCAAGCCCCTCTACCTTATGATCGATATCGATCAGGCTTTGTGAAAACTCACGTCCACACACCCTCGCCAGTCGTTGGGATGTAGAGAGAGGATCTTTCGCGGCTGGCAACTGATAAATTATTTTGTGATTATGCGTCAGCGAAAGCGCGACATGAGGCTGACTTAATGCGAGGGTTTTGAATAGACTCTCAATATGATTAAACTCTGTACGTTCCGTACGCAGAAACTTTTTGCGCGCAGGTACGTTATAGAACAGGTCTCGTACATCTATGATACTGCCACTATGCTGTAAACTGACCGGCTCGGGTTGCTGGTGATCACGCCCGGATAATTTCCAGCCATGTTCGGCATTTTCAACCATAGAAGATAATGTTAAGCGGGATACTGAGGCAATACTGGGTAAAGCTTCACCACGAAAGCCAAGGCTACAGATTGACTCAAGGTCATCTAAAGAGTGAATTTTACTGGTAGCATGACGCGAAAGCGCCATCGGCAGGTCATTCTTCTCAATGCCACAGCCATCATCAATGATTTGAATAGACTTCAGACCACCGGCTTCAACATTTACATCAATTCTAACGGCACCAGCATCCAGACTATTTTCCACCAGCTCCTTGATAACAGAGGCAGGCCGTTCAACAACTTCACCAGCTGCAATCTGGTTTATCAGGTGGGAGGGTAATTGTTCAATTCTGGACACAGTATTTCAACGGGATATCGGCTTAGGACAGGCCGGCAACCATATCAAAAAGCAGGCTTAAGGTGAATGGAAAGATAGCACTGCTGTTAAAACTGTCAGGGTCTGTTAGGACCTGTTAACACTAATTAAAGAAACGCTTGATCGTATTTGACAGCCAACCACCAGAATCCTTTTTTTCGATCACAGCTAATTGCTGCCGAACTTGCGGCGCATAGCCTTGATCGTCATCCTGAATATGATTGATTAGCCAGGTTTGTAATAAGGTTCCAATTTCAGCACTTACATCCTCGCCCTGATTGAAACGCTGATGTAATTTTGCGACGTGTTCGGTAAAAGCCTGGTGGGTACGCTTATGAACACACGTAAATTCATAACCAGCCTCTTCCATTAAGGCTTCCTCAAAAGCGAAGTGGGAATATGTATAATCAATTAATGCATTGATCAGTTCAGCCATCTCATCATGCTCAGCATGACCATCAAAATCAACCAACTGGTTGATATAATCGACGATGCGCTTATGCTGGGTGTCAATTACATTGATTCCTATTTCAAATTCCTGCATCCACTCTACACGCTGCATAAGTTTTAACCCTACTGCCGTTTAACCAAAGATCTTTTTCATTTTAAGAGAAAGCCAGCCTCTTTTTCGCGAATCGCCGGTATTCAGTTCAGTACGCACGATCTCGGCATAATCATTATCATCGTTTCGAATATGATTAATCAGCCAGGCCTTAAGCGTGTTGTGCAACTCTTCAGTGATATCTTCACCCATCTTAAAGCGCTGCATATAGTCACTGACACGTCGGATAAATAACTCATGCACACGCTTATGAGCTTTGATAAAGGGATAGCCAGCCTCTTCCATAAGGCTTTCTTCAAATGTGAAATGTGATAGCGTATAGTCAACCAGTTCATCAAGAACTACAGCAACCTCTTCCATGCTGTGATTCTCGCGTGTATCTTCCAGCTTATTAATGTATTCGACGATACGTTTATGCTGGTTATCGATCACATCGATACCAGTATCTAAGCTGTCGTTCCAGTCAATATAAGCCATATAACCCTCTACAATTCGTCCAAATGAGTGGCTTTTAGAGCAAAGCTAAAAGCCTGGCTATTTTTAACTTAAATTAATTAATGTTGAATGATTTGGCTCAAGAATAGTTGAGTTCTTTCGTTTTGCGGGTTTTCAAAGAATTCATGCGGCTCATTTTGTTCAATGATTTCACCACCATCCATAAAAATGACACGATTAGCTACTTTCTTGGCAAAACCCATTTCATGAGTCACGCAAAGCATCGTCATACCCTCTTCAGCCAGCTCAACCATAACATCCAGCACTTCAGATATCATTTCAGGATCCAGTGCCGAGGTTGGCTCATCGAACAGCATGACCTTAGGGCTCATACACAGGCTTCTTGCTATCGCAACTCGCTGTTGCTGCCCACCCGACAACTGGCCTGGAAATTTCTTTGCCTGTTCGGGAATTTTCACACGCTCCAGATAGTTCATCGCTATCTCTTCAGCTTCTTTGCGCGGCATTTTCTTGACCCAGACAGGTGCCAGGGCCAGATTTTCCAGTATGGTTAAATGTGGAAACAGGTTGAAGTGCTGGAAAACCATACCAACTTCCTTACGAATCTGCTCGATATGCTTCAGATCACCGGTTAACTCAGTGCCATCAACGATGATCTGGCCCTGTTGATGCTCTTCGAGGTGATTGATACAGCGAATGGTAGTCGATTTACCGGAGCCAGAAGGTCCACAGATAACAATACGTTCACCCTTCTCGACCTGCAGATTCACATTCTTTAGTACATGAAAATCGCCATACCATTTATGTACAGCATTCATTTCTACAATATATTTATTCTCTGACATGGAAATTACCTTTTATGTCCAGTGTGGAGTTTGGCTTC
>JBNKPX010000114.1:0-7930 GCA_050295575.1 Gammaproteobacteria bacterium
GGTATCTGTTGTTAATAGCGAATGAAGTGACTGGCAGTCGGCAGCGTATCAATGAAGCCAGAATGAATATGATTCGGGCTAATATGACCGAGCACCAGCTTACTCAAACCATGCGCGAAGCGATTTCTGCGGCAATTTATAAATTGCAGGTACCGTTGAATGTGATTAAGGCGGCGCTTGCGATTCCTGGTGATAAAAGAAGCGAAGGCAGCCTGCAAAATATTTTAAAGCAGGCGCTGGAAAGTGGTGAAGATGCGATGGATAGCCTGCATTCCGCCTTGCCCGACCCCTCTAACGAACAGCTTTCTCAGGTTAACATCAATGAGATCCTGCATGAGGTGTTGAAGCTGTCTACCGATGTTATGCTGGCCTCGGGTGTTATTGTCGACTGGCGACCCACTACGGTATTGCCTCCAGTGGATGGTAGAGCGAATGCATTGCGAGGACTGTTTAAATACCTGATCGATAATGCCATACAGGCAGTGAATCAAACCCATCAGGATCATCGTGAGATCAGGGTGCAAACCCATCAGGATGGTAATGAGCTGGTGATAGAGGTTATGGATAATGGACCTGGTGTTTCCGAAGCACATCGACTTAAGGTATTTGAGCCTTTTTACTGTGGCTGGGAGTCATCCATAAATCACTCAGGTATGGGCCTGACTATGGCTCAGGAAGTAGTGATTGGACACAATGGTAGTATTGAAATTGATGCGGATTTTTATGGTGGGTGTCGAGTATTTGTCCGCCTGCCCGTAAATTTCAATATTTAAAAATTAGATAAATATTGGCCACGATAGAATAGATACGGATATGAATAATCAGCAACGTCAGGTGATGCAATCGGGGTTGGAGAGTCTGTATCAGGTGAGCAAGGTATTGAGCCGATCACTTGATTTCCGCGAGACACTCACCGAGGTGCTGAATGCACTCAATGACACGGGCAACCTTAGTCATGGCATGATCAGTCTGATCGATGATGAAAGTGGTGATCTGATGATGATTGCGTTGCATGGCAATCCTAAGCCAGCCAATGCCGTGAGGTATAAGCTGGGTGAAGGCATCGTTGGTTCTATCCTACAAACTGGAGAATCTGTGGTACTCAAGCGAGTATCTGACGAAGATCGTTTTCTTGATCGTCTGAATGTATATGACCAATCTCTGCCCTTCATCGGTGCCCCTATCCTGATAGGTGATGATCAGGCGATTGGTGTATTGACAGCACAACCGGTATCTGCGCTGGGTGAGCTGGGTGAATACCTGCGCTTTATGGAAATGGTCGCCAATCTGATCGGGCAAAGTGTAAGACTGGCGAAGACGGTTGAAGATGAACAGCTGGCGCTCAAGGTAGAGCGTGATGCTCTGCGACGCAAGGTGCGCGGTGAGCATGGCTTCTCCAATATGGTGGGGCGTTCTCACGGTATGCAACTGGTGTTCGGTCAGGTACGTCAGGTTGCCAAATGGAATACCACGGTTTTGATTCGTGGTGAGTCAGGTACCGGTAAGGAATTGATCGCCAATGCAATCCACTATAACTCACAGCGAGCCAATGGCGCTTTCATCAAGCTTAACTGTGCTGCGCTGCCGGATAATCTGCTTGAATCCGAGTTATTCGGCCACGAAAAAGGCGCTTTTACCGGCGCAGTCAATCAACGCAAGGGACGCTTTGAACAGGCAAATGGAGGTACGATTTTTCTCGATGAAATCGGTGAAATTAGTCCCGCATTTCAGGCCAAGCTGTTGCGTGTATTACAGGAAGGTGAGTTCGAGCGCGTCGGTGGCAGTAAGACCATCAAGGTGGATGTACGGGTAGTAGCAGCCACCAACAAGGATCTGGAGGCCGAGGTTCAGGAAGGCGAGTTTCGTGAAGATCTTTATTACCGTCTCAATGTTATGCCTATTTTCATGCCTGCACTACGTGAAAGATCTGAAGATATTCCTGATCTGGCACGTTTTCTGGTAGTAAAAATCGGCAAGATGCAGGGGCGTGAGCTAACGTTAAAGGACAATGCGATAAGTCGACTAATGCAATACGACTGGCCGGGTAATGTGCGCGAGCTGGAAAACTGTCTGGAGCGTGCTGCGGTCATGAGTGAAGAAGGTGTCATCAATAATATGGCGATCAATCTGTCTGGCCTGCAGAGCAATCAACCTGTTACAGCAGTACAGAATGATTTCAGCAGTAATACTGATATTGATATCGATGACCCTGATATGGATGAACGCGAGCGCGTCATTGCAGCACTGGAAAAGGTAGGCTGGGTTCAGGCCAAAGCAGCACGCCTGCTGGGCATGACACCACGTCAAATCGGCTATCGAATTCAAACCCTGAATATTAAGGTGCAGCAGTACTGATGATGGTACTGCTAGCGTTCTCCTAAAGCGCTCTCGCCTGCTGTAGTACACCCCACATCAATTCAAAATTGTCTTGTAATAAAGCCGACATAATCTCTCTATGAAATAATTTAATTCCTTGTAGTTCAGTGGCTTAGTGCTGACTTCAAAAACAGGCATGCTGTTTGCATTGGTTAATATTACAAGCGTTATTAACGTATTAATCAATAGCTGTAGCAGCATGTGGTCGAGGAGAATCGATGATGGAATTAACCGTATTAGGTCAGTCTGAAGAAGCAAGTGCAGGTGGTTGTAGCTCATCCGGTTGTGGTGGCAGTAATGATCAACTGTCGCACCTGCCAGAAAACATCCGCGAAAAGGTGCATAACCATCCCTGTTATTCTGAAGAAGCGCATCACCATTTTGCACGCATGCATGTTGCGGTAGCACCAGCCTGCAATATTCAATGCCATTACTGCAACCGAAAATACGATTGTGCCAATGAATCTCGTCCTGGTGTGGTGTCTGAGCTGTTAACCCCCGATCAGGCGGTTAAGAAGGTGATGGCCGTTGCTGCCAATATACCACAGATGACCGTACTGGGTATCGCTGGCCCCGGTGATCCACTGGCTAATCCCGAACGTACCTTTGAAACCTTTCGTCAACTGACCGCTAAAGCACCTGATATCAAGCTCTGTGTTTCCACCAATGGTCTGTCATTACCGGATCAGGTGGATGAATTATGCAAGCACAATATTGATCATGTCACTATTACTATCAATTGTGTAGACCCTGAAGTAGGTGCCAAGATTTATCCCTGGATATTCTGGAATAACCGCCGAATCAAAGGTGTCAAAGCAGCAAAAATCCTGATAGAGCAGCAACAAAAGGGATTAGAGATGCTGACAAAGCGAGGCATTCTGGTAAAGGTTAATTCTGTGATGATACCTGGTGTAAATGATAAGCATCTGGAAGAAGTGAGTAAGGTAGTTAAAGCCAAAGGTGCATTTTTACATAATGTAATGCCACTAATCGCAGAAGCTGAGCATGGAACCTTTTATGGCGTGATGGGCCAGCGTGGTCCGACGTATGATGAATTGCAGCTGCTACAGGATAGCTGTGCAGGCGATATGAATATGATGCGCCATTGTCGTCAATGCCGTGCAGATGCCGTAGGTATGCTGGGCGAAGATCGTGGTGATGAATTTACCATGGACAAGGTTGAAACCATGCATATCGATTATGAAGAAGCCATGGTTAAGCGAGCTGAATATCAGGCGGATGTCGAAGCTAAACTAAAACAACAACAGGATGCCAAAAAAGGATTTGTCTCTCTCGAATCTCTAGGCGTAAAGAAAAAAGAATCTCGCCCTGTATTGATGGCAGTGGCTACCAGCGGCGGTGGTGTTATTAATCAACATTTTGGTCACGCCAGAGAATTTCTGGTGTACGAAGCCTCAGTGACCGATGTGCGCTTTATTGGTCATCGCAAGGTTGATCTGTATTGCTCAGGTGATGATACCTGCGGCGATGCCGAGACTACTCTGGATAATATCATCAAAACGCTTGAAGGCTGTGAAGCCGTGTTGTGTTCCAAAATTGGTTACGAACCCTGGGACATGCTGGAGCAGGCCGGTATACAACCGAATGGTGAGCATGCTATGGAGCCGATAGAAGAAGCCGTAGCCGCTGTGTATGCAGAAATGGTTGAGAAGGGGATACCCGATAAGCAACAACCCGCTGAATTGTTACTGGCTAAAGCCTGAGGAGAGCGTCATGGCATATGAAATTATAAGCAGTTGTGTAAATTGTTGGGCTTGCGAACCCTTATGCCCCAGCAAGGCGATTTATGAATCTCGTCCGCACTTTAAGATAGACGCAAAAAAATGCACCGAATGTGATGGCGATTTTATGGATGCTCAATGCGTCAGCATCTGCCCTATAGAGGGTGCCATTTTAAATTCATTTGGTGAGCAGGCTAACCCACCTGGTTCTTTGACTGGCATTCCGCCTGAAAAAATGGCTGCGGCAATGGCAGAAATGCAAGCAAGATAGAGGTAAGTAAAATGATTGTACTACATCATTATGATGCAAAAATCACTTTGGTCCCTAAGTCAGTTTCAATACTTAAAGGCCTGTATAAAAGTATGTTAGCGATACGTAACTGGTTTTATCAGGATATCACCTGCGATAAGCCCAAAGGTATGCCCTGCAGTAACCGTCAATGGAATCGAAACTCAGCATTTATCATGAGTCAGTACGAGAAAAGAGGTTATCAGGATGTTTCAAGCGGCAGAGTGAATGACTGAGGAAGTTATTTTCTGGGAAAAACCGGGCTGTATAGGAAACACGCAACAGAAAGCAGTATTACGACAGCACGGATATAAGCTAGATGTCAGGGACCTGTTAACAACGCCCTGGACCGCCGAGCGTTTGCGACCATTCTTTGCCGATAAGGCCGTGAATGAATGGTTTAATCAGTCTGCGCCAGATGTAAAATCCGGTGTCATCAAAACTGATCAACTGACAGAGAATGAGGCATTAGACATGATGCTAGAAACCCCTTTATTGATTTGCAGGCCTCTACTGCAGGTAAACGAATTTCGGCAAAGCGGCTTTGTCGAGGGTGTGGTGCTGAATTATTTGAATATTAATTTAAAAGCTGATGAAGACCTGCAATCCTGTCCTACGGCTGGAGTGAGAATCTGTGCAGATAGTAGTGTTGTATGAGTGGCCTGAAAATGACCACTCAGAATAAAGATTTACGAGTGAAATAAATTCAACAGAAGAATAACTCAATGAATGCAGGATGCCTGGTAAATCGATAGCAGAGTTTATGAAGGGTGTATCGCGAGAGAATAAGTTAATAGATTTTTCTGATCTGGGATAAGCAGTAATTACTGTCGTTAAAATCAACTTAATAAGGTATAGGAAATGGCAAAAGGTAAAATAACTTTTGAAGATATCGATCAATCCGTGAGTGTACCGGCTGGTACTCGCGTGATTGAAGTATCAGAAAAGATTGGTGCAGGAATCATCTATGGTTGCAGGGAAGGTGATTGTGGCACCTGTATAATGGAAGTGACAGAAGGCTGGAATAATCTGACCACACCTTCAGTGCTGGAAGAAAAAGTACTCAAGGAAAATATGGCGGGGCGACATAACCGTCTTGCCTGTCAGGCTCAAATTATAGGCGATTGCAAGATAAAGCCAACCTGATTGGGAGTATGAGTTATGCCATTAGTCACATTTAGTAACCCTGGATACAAGGATAAAACCGTGTATGCCGTTGCCGGGAGTTATACCGAGACCGTACTGAAAATTGCAAAAACTAATAAGATCCCCATTAGATTTGAATGTGGTGATGGAGAGTGTGGCAGCTGTGTGATCAAGGTCAAATATCTGGGTAACACTGCGCCTATGGGTTATCATCTGGAAGAAAAGGAAAAAACCGTATTACGCGAACTGGGAAAAATCAGCAAAGAAGAAATGGAGCAAATGATAGTCGATGATCTGCCCAGTACATGGCGACTGGCCTGTCAGTTTATTCCTCGCGATGAAGACGTACTGGTCGAATACGAGGTTATGTAATTCATGGGAACTCCAGTGAGCAAGGTTAGTACACCAGAGCAGGTTTATGAACGATTAATGCGAACACGTCAGGGCCATGAAATAGAAGATACCCTGGCGCGTATGCTTGCCTCATGGACCTGTGGTGAAGGCGCTTTACCAGACTGGCTGGGCTTAACAGAAGAAAATTTCCTACGCATGATGCAAAAGCATTTTCCATCCTTTGACTCATCAGAATTGCTTAATCCCAATATTCCTCTGGATATGGCTCGTATGGACGAGGTAGATGATCTTAGAAAATTACTACTGCAATCCTGTCCGGAGAATGATGAATCAAAGCTGTGGATGCTTGATATAATGATTGCAGGTTGTCTAGGTAGCGACCACCTGTGGCAGGACCTTGGTCTATGGGAGCGCGCAGACCTGAGCAAACTGATGCAACAAAATTTTGCAGCACTAGCCGAGCGTAATGTGAAAGACATGAAGTGGAAAAAATTCCTGTATAAGCAACTATGCGAAGCTGAAGGTATATACACCTGTCGAGCTCCCAGTTGTGAGGTTTGCAAAGATTATGATGTCTGTTTTGGCCCAGAAGATTAACACGCAAGACTCACTCTCTGTGCAACAGCGCGCAACAGGCGCTTATCTGGGGCTTGCAATCGGCGATGCACTGGGTGCAACCACCGAGTTCATGACACCATCCGAAATAAAATTCAAACACAGGCAGCATAATAAAATTACAGGTGGCGGCTGGTTAAACCTGAAACCCGGCCAGGTCACCGACGACACAGAGATGACACTGGCTCTGGGTGATACGATTATTCAAAATCAGGCCGTAATTGCCGAAAAAATAGCACAGTCATTCAGTGACTGGATGCGCAGTAAACCCGTCGATATCGGCCATACTGTCAGGCGCGGCATCATACAGTTTCGCAACAACGGTACAACTGAAGTCCCCGAAAATGAACACGATGCCGGCAATGGCGCCTGCATGCGTTGTTTACCCATTGCGCTTTATCACTGGAATAAACCGCTGGAGCAAATGCTACAGGCCAACAGAATTCAATCACATGTCACACATCACAGCCCGGTAGCCGATGCAGGGACCGAAGCTGTATTGCAAATGATTACCTGTGCATTGAATGGCGGTAGCAAGGCAGAGATGCAGCAGATCGCAGATGCATTGGTTGAGAAGTACAAAATTTATCGCTACGAGCAAAAACGGCAGGAAAACCCCAGTGGCTGGATCGTTGAAACCCTGAAGGTTGTGTTCCAGGCGTTTTTTCAGAACCAGAGTTTTTATGACATTCTGGTTGATGTGGTGAACCGGGGCGGTGATGCAGACACCACAGGTGCAATAGCTGGGATGTTGGCTGGTGCCTGTTATGGGTTGGATGAGATTCCTGGACAGTGGTTAAAAGCGCTGGATAAGGAGGTTAGGGTGGATTGTGAGCGGCAGGCTTTGGGGTTGGTTAAGTCGAATCTAGTGTCAACGATCACCGGCTAAAAGCCGGTCATTCAGGCTAGAGCCTTACTCCTGTGCATATGATCAAAAACCAAATTTTAATCTATTCGTGTCATCACGAGCGACAGCGCGGTGATCTATAAACCTGATTAAAACCCAACTACCGAAAAGATTACATCCCTCAGTTCCGAAAACGCTACTTCCATGTAGCACTCCTGCCGCGCGAGGTTTATGTCATTTGTGTACTCGGAGTGACAGTTTATTAATTAATCATCAAAATGGTTTTAAGCTACAAAATCTTCAAAGATCGTCTAGAGGGCTAGATGTTTTGCCATTAGAAAAATTAGCCAGATGAGTGTAAATCATCGTGGTTGAAACATCGGCATGGCCGAGTAGCGATTGAATTGTACGAATATCCATGCCTTTTTCGAGTAAGTGGGTGGCGTAACTATGTCGGAAAGTATGGCAGGTAACGCGTTTATTAATTTTCAAATCACGAGCAGTTGTGCGTACACGTTTTTGAATAGTGCTCTCGTTAATATGATGTCTCTGGATAATGCC
>JBNKPX010000115.1:0-7579 GCA_050295575.1 Gammaproteobacteria bacterium
GCTGCCTACACCATCATGAATAATCACTACCATGTTGTAGTGCATATCGATCAGGAAAATGCAGCTAAATGGTCTGACCGTCAAATCTGTAATCGATGGCATAAACTCTTTTCGGGTAATGACCTGTCCCGTCGCTATCTCAAGAATGAAGAGCTCAATACTTCAGAGCAAAAAATCCTGACTGAACGAGTTGAACTGTGGCGTGCTCGTTTGATTGATCTTAGTTGGTTTATGCGTTGTCTTAATGAACCAATTGCCCGTGATGCGAATAAGGAAGATAAAGTCACAGGTCGATTTTGGGAAGGGCGCTACACGTCTCAAGCACTCCTCGATGAAAGAGCGCTGGCTGCTTGCATGGCCTATGTAGATCTAAACCCCATTCGCTCCAGTATGGCAGAAACACCTGAGGCATCGGATCACACCTCTGTTAAGAAACGTATCGAACACCAAACCCAGACTAGCTCGGATAATCCAGAAGCAATACGGACCCAACCTAATGATTTATTACCATTCGCAGGCTATCCTCGTGACAAGATGCCAAAAGGTCTACCCTTTCGCTACACCGATTACCTGGAACTGGTTGACTGGACAGGACGTATTCTAAGAGATGATAAAAGGGGATATATTCCTGACCATCTGCCAGACATTCTGACCCGGCTTAATATTGATCCCAGGCATTGGGTTTACCTGACAAAGGATTTTGAAAGTCCGTTTAAATCTCTAGTAGGTAGCACTTTCAAAATTAGACAAGCCTGTGAGCAAATGGGGAAAAACTGGGTACACGGTATGAAACGCTGCGCTGCAGTTTTTCCTGACACATAACCCCTCTACCCTGATAATTCTTTCAAACACCAACCTGATATCACAGGCTACAGGATCATTTTGTCTTGAGAAACAATTCAAAGAAAAAATACCCAATACAAATAAACAAATCCAAAATTTCGTCTTAATACCACTTTCTTTTAACTGAAGCCGTAGCTGAATAGCTTAAGATTATCTTACTTATCAATTGATGGGTGTCTTATATTATTTTCCTTTCCAATTGTTGGGTGTCGATAAAGACTCCTCGAGATTAAACTGGCCTATTGGCTTTGCCATCAACGAATCTGCCCCTTGATTTCACTGAAGTGACCTTAAAGCTGGTATTAATAAATATAAGCTGCGCCAGAATTTGGTGAAGTATTATCATTCCCATCGTTGTCAATGCCAGTTGCGTTGCTGTCCTCTCGAGGTGCACTAACCGCAAGACTCCTGCCATCCCCACTTAAAGCTAACCTCCAGGCAAATTGATCTCCGATAACTTCTGTACCTATAGGTCCTCCCGTATTACTAGCCTTGATATACGCCTGTTGTTCCCATATCCCCAAACGTTTAACAAATGTGTATGCTGAACCTGATGCTCTAGCGCCACCAAAGCTTTCATACCCACCAACACCAGTTGCCATGCCACTTTCATAATAAGCCCCAACAGCTAATTGATCCCCTGAATCTGAAAGTGAGACGGAATTGCCAAAATATTTTCCAGACGAAGTACTCGCTTTAATGTATGCCTCTTGTTTCCAACTGGTATTGGACCTGTTAAAAACATAGACAGCACCAGCATCACCACCTTGACTGTTATCTGACTCATCACCATTTATACCGGTAGCGCTACTTCTTTCACTTGTTGCCCCTATAGCCAAAATACTCCCATCTTCGTTTAAACTGACTGCACTCCCGAATGTATCCCCATAGCCAGTGTTACTGGCCTTAATATATGCTTGTTGAGACCAGTTGTTGTTTTGTTGCGAAAAAACATAGACTGCGCCAGCATTATATAAACTGTCATCCAGTTGATTACCACCTATTCCTGTCGCAGCACTCTTCTCTCTACGTGCGCCAACTGCCAGATATTCTCCATTGCCGCTTATAGAAACATCCCAGCCAAACTCATCTACTTCTCCGGCATTACTAGCCTTAATGTATGCCCGTTGAGACCAGGTATTGTTATCTTCCCTGAATACATAAGCAGCCCCACTATCATAATTTAGGCCAGCTAAATAATCTCCAATACTGTTTATACCAGAGCTTCTACTATCTTCAGCTGGTGCTCCAACCACCAACACCTTCCCATCATCCGATAAGTCTAATGAATATCCAAATCTAGTCCCTTGACGAGAGTTACTAGCTTTGATGAATGCAACCTGATTCCATGTACCTGCTGTTTTTTTGAAGAGATAGACAGCACCGGTATCAACATCAAGATCATTTTGAGCACCATTTAAACCTGAAGAGTTACTGTCTTCATAAAAAGCACTTACCGCTAAAGTGCTCCCATCCCCACTTAATTTTATGGCATAGCCAAATTGATCAGTCGCACCAGGATTATTTGCTTTTATATAGGAGCTCTGTGACCAGCTATTGTTTTGTTTTTCAAAAATATAGACTGCCCCAGCAGCAGTAGTTGAATTATCAGTTTGATTTCCATCAACTCCTTTTGAAGAGCTTGATTCTCCTATCGCTGAAACTGCTAGGACTGTACCATCGCTATTTAGAGCAACACCCCAGCCAAAGTAATCACCACTATCTGAGTTACTAGCCTTAAAATAACCTACGCCTTTCTCAAAGTTACTATCAAGAAAATGTACCGCATCGTCAATACAGTCTGTAGAATTACAGCTTTCTAATATATATTGCGCGTTTCGTTTTTCAAATAAAGGAACTTGATAAAATAATTCTCCTATTCCGGAATTAACAACCTCTCCAATTTGGACGAAACCTGCATTTCCATCTACATTTTCCAGTAACCGATAAAATGTAGCATCAGAAACATCATCCCAGAAGAAATGAAATTCTTTTATTGAAGAGATTTCTATATTTAACGTCGAACCTTTAGACGGGGCATTACTTTTGGTAAGTATATGATCTGGCGTCCCACTTGTTAAGGACAAGTACCACTCCATGGTTGTATTATTATTGCTGAATAGTGTATACAAATTACCAGTTAGCCCAGTGTCATCGGTGGAGTTACCATCACAATCTGATAATCCATTATCGGATGTTACAATTATCAAAAGAGAATGTTTTTCACCGGAATTTGCGGTGCTATCGAATGTGTATGTACCAGAAGATATTTCATTTAATGAGACCCCTGACCAAGTACCGTCGGAGTTAAATGTATATGATTCTTTACAACTACTAGTTGAATTTATATATGACCATTTACCTAGAATTGAATCTTTGGTGCTCGAACCGGATCCACTATCGCCTCCACAGCCAAATATTGGAAGCACCACTAATGTAATTAAAAATAGTCTGAACATTTTTTGTCCCTTTTTAAATTATATTTCGAATATGTCGTAAATTGACTCATATCCCATGAGGGTAAAGCTGAGGTTATTTAAACAATCGAGGGGCAGACTCGTTGATTTTAGTTCTACCCATTCGATCTTCTCTTATAGATCTCTGACTTCCTGTTTCCACCATGCCCCGAGATTATACTGACTCCTTGATTCCTCTGAGTCTTTTCCAGGAGATATGATTATGTGTTGTTGTTTAAAATACATCATCAGTTAATGTTTTTTATTTGTTCCGAAAATACATCCGATTATTTTTGTATAAAAGCTAGGGCTAATAAAAGCGACGACTGATAAAGCTATAATGGTGTATATCAAGTAAGACAATTCAATGTGGATCGAAGGATCTAAGCGAATTAGCATGAAATTGACAACAACCCATACTAACGCACAAAGAGGAATTGAGAGAAATTGTGATGCTATTACACCTATTAATCTGTCCATTAATTCCACTTAAAATATCATCCCGTTTACATCTTTGGTTCTTACACACTACATTCTAAATATGTGGAAGTTTGCGGTGTTTAAACACCGAAATTTGCCGTATACCACTTACAGACGAAATCCTGCTTTTCTGAGAAGAAAAGCTATTTTTCAAATATATTCAATAGCTATAAAACTTTTCATCCACTCTATACTTGAAAGCTACTTCGGGATATTACCGCACTTTGCCGTGATTTTGGAAATTTGAGTACCTATCTCATCAAGGGAAGTTTTTAGAAAAGGCGAATAAATCGTGCTTTGGGTTATTTATGTAAGTATTTTTAAGGATTTAATTAACCACGAAGCACACGAAGAATAAATGATGTGTCTTCCTCTGTGCCCTCAGTGGTGAGCATGTTCTTTCAGGGGCCGAGATCCTGCCGCAGCGCCAGCAAGCCTCAATTATCCACAAAGCACACCAAAGAACCCCCTTCGTGCTCTTCGTGTGCTTCGTGGTTAAAAAGCCTAACGCTTATCGATAGAAACATACTCACGATTTTCAGGCCCATTATAGTGCGCTGAGGGTCGAATAATCTTGCCATCTTCACGTTGTTCGATCACATGCGCTCCCCAGCCAGTGACGCGGGAGATGACGAACAGTGGTGTGAACATGTCGGTAGGCACACCCATCTGGTTGTAGGAAACTGCTGAAAACCAGTCCAGGTTGGGGAACATTTTTTTGATTTCCCACATCACCGATTCCAGTCGATCAGCAACATCGTACATCTTACAATTTCCAGCTTGATCAGAGAGTTGTTTAGCGACGTCCTTGATGACCTGGTTGCGAGGGTCTGCAACGGTGTAAACAGGGTGTCCGAATCCGATAACAATTTCCTTATTCGCTACACGTTGGCGAATGTCTGCCTCGGCTTCATCGGCGCTGTTGTAGCGACTCTGGATGCGGAAGGCTTCTTCGTTAGCCCCACCATGCTTGGGTCCTCGCAAGGCACCTATGGCGCCGGTGATGGCGGAGTACATATCTGAGTTGGTACCGGCGATGACGCGTGCGGTAAAGGTGGATGCATTGAATTCGTGTTCTGCATAAAGATTCAGTGAGGTATGCATGGCGCGTACCCAGGATTCCGGCGGCTTTTCACCGTGCAATAAATGTAGAAAGTGACCACCAAGTGTATCGTCGTCGGTTTCCACTTCGATACGTTTGCCATTCACGGCGAAGTGATACCAGTAAAGTAATGCTGAGCCAAAGCTCGCCATCAGGCGGTCGATAATTTCGCGCGCTTCGTTAGCAGGGTGACTTTCTTTTTCAGGCAGGCAGGTACCGAGCACCGAACAGGCGGTACGCATCACATCCATGGGGTGAGCGGTAGAAGGCAGAGCTTCCAGTGCGTTCTTTACTGACATGGGTAAGCCGCGTAATGATTTCAGTTTGGTTTTATAGCTGGCGAGTTCGGCAGCGTCTGGCAGATGACCATGTATCAGCAGATAGGCAATTTCTTCGAATTCAGCCTTGTCTGCAAAATCCAGAATGTCATAGCCACGATAATGCAGATCGTTACCGGTACGTCCGACGGTACAGATGGCAGTATTGCCTGCAGCAGTGCCGGATAGTGCTACCGATTTTTTGGCTTTCGGTAAAACCTGGTTAGGATTTTCAGTCATAATTATTTTTCCTCCGAAAACAAAGCGTCGAGTTTTTGTTCGTAGCTGTGGTAATCAAGGTATTCGTATAGATCGACGCGGGTTTGCATGCTGTCTATTACATTCTGCTGCGTGCCATCGGCCTTCAGTGCCTGATAAACTTTAAGTGCTGCAGCATTGGCTGCGCGAAATGCAGATAATGGGTACAGAGCAATATCGACATTGGCAGAAGCCAGTTCTTCAGTAGTAAATAACGGGGTAGAGCCAAATTCAGTGATGTTCGCCAGTATGGGCACCTTTACGGCTTCCTTAAACTGTTTGTACATGTCGAGCTCGGTAATAGCTTCAGGGAAGATCATATCCGCTCCGGCTTCGGCGCAGGCGCAGGCACGGTCAATGGCAGATTGCAGACCTTCCACAGCCAGTGCATCGGTACGTGCCATGATGACAAAATCCGGATCGGTTTTAGCATCCACAGCGGCTTTAATACGATCAACCATTTCGCTCATAGGCACGATGGCTTTATTAGGTCGATGCCCGCAACGCTTCTGCATGACCTGATCTTCTATATGAACAGCGGCGGCACCCATCTTGGTCATAGAGCGAATAGCACGCGCGATATTGAAAGCGCCACCCCAGCCTACATCGATATCCACCAGCAGGGGCAGGTCGGTCACATCGGTAATGCGGCGTACATCAATTAGTACATCTTCCAGTGTGGTAATGCCAAGATCAGGGATACCACAGGAACCAGCAGCAACACCGCCTCCTGATATATAGAGAGATTTAAAACCAGAGGCCTGTGCCAGTCGCGCGTGATAGGCATTGATCGCACCAACGCATTGTAATGGCTTTTCGCTCTCGACTAATTTGCGGAATTTTTTTCCGGGTGAGTTTGTCATCATAGTAATTCTCGTAAAGGTTATCTGGCGTAGCCCATGTCCTGCAGGGCTTCAGTAATTTCTTCCAGGATGAGCGGGTCATCGATGGTCGCAGGCATTTTCCATTCCTTGTTATCGGCTATGCTAACCATGGTGCCGCGCAGGATTTTGCCGGAACGTGTTTTAGGTAATCTTTTGACTACGTGAGCCATTTTAAAAGCGGCAACAGGACCTATCAGGTCTCTTACACGTTGTACCAGTTCCTTGACGATTTCGGCTTCATCACGTTCTACACCGGCTTTCAGTACTACCAGACCCAGTGGCATCTGGCCCTTAAGTTGGTCGCTGACGCCGATAACGGCACATTCGGCAACATCGGCATGACCTGCCAATACCTCTTCCATCGCTCCCGTCGACAGACGATGTCCAGCCACGTTGATGACGTCGTCGGTTCTGCTCATAATCCATAGATAGCCATCGGCATCCTTATAGCCAGCATCACCAGTCAGGTAATAGCCCGGATACTTGGATAGATAAGAGTCGATAAAGCGCTGGTCATTACCCCATAGCGTTGGCAGGCAGGAAGGTGGTAAGGGTAATTTAATAACGATATCGCCCATTTCTCCATCGGGCATCTGTTCGCCATCGTCGGATAGAATTTGTACGTCATATCCCGGCATAGCAACGGTTGGTGAACCGGGTTTTACCTCCATAGGCTCTATGCCCATGGGGTTGGCGGCGATACCCCAGCCGGTTTCGGTTTGCCACCAGTGGTCGACGACCGGTTTTTGCAGTTTGTCGCGTGCCCAGAACAGGGTATCCGGGTCACAGCGTTCACCTGCGAGGAATAAAGAATCCATGCAGGAGATATCATATTTCTTCAGGAACTCTCCCTCAGGGTCTTCCTTCTTGATCGCACGAAATGCGGTAGGCGCGGTAAACAATACCTTCACGTTATGTTCACTGATCACACGCCAGAAAGCGCCGGGGTCGGGGGTGCCTACAGGTTTGCCTTCGTAGAAAATAGTAGTGCAGCCTTTCAACAATGGAGCGTAGACAATGTAGCTATGCCCAACCACCCAGCCCACATCAGACGCTGCCCAGTACACGTCACCTGCGTCAACGTTGTAAAGGTTTTTCATACTCCAGTGCATGGCAACTGCATGACCGCCATTGTCACGAATAACGCCTTTGGGCTGTCCAGTTGTACCTGAGGTATAAAGAATATATAGAGGATCCGTAGCCAGTACCGGAACGCAACCTGCGGGTTCAGCGGCTGCG
>JBNKPX010000116.1:0-7480 GCA_050295575.1 Gammaproteobacteria bacterium
AGAAGCATCCTGATCAGGATGGATATAACCCTCAAAATTGCTCAACTAGAATGCAAAGGTCACTTATAAATCGGTTCGGTCTTTCCTGATATAGCGATATGGCAGAGACTTCCTCTTTATTCTGCTTCATAACAGATGATTTCTCTGCTGCTGCCATTGAGTAAAGAGCATCTCTCTGTGAATGTCGGCTTATCATAACCTTACTTGATCAATATTTAAAACATTTCACCACAGAGACACGGAGGCCACAGAGAGAAACAATTAGCCAGGTAATTACTTTATTTTGACATTTGAGAAACCTTCTCAAATATAAATATATTAACCTCTGTGGCCTCCGTGTCCTCTGTGGTGAGTTTTTTTTAATACATTAGACCTTATTCAATATCCGGCTGATTAAGTCGCTTGCTAAACCATCAGGGGGGTGGAGATGAACGTTGAAAATGTGCGTTACACAAGATGCTATCTACTTGATGAATTGCAGGATCCTACTCTGTTCCGTGAGTTCGCTTATGTCAATGGCGAGTGGGTCAGCGGTGAGCAGGGAAAATCTATTGATGTGACTAACCCTGCCGATAATAGCTGGCTGGGGCGTATTCCGGTTTTAGCGGAGAAACAAAGTAAGCAGGCGATAGACATCGCGCAACAGGCTTTTAGGCAATGGTCAGCGCTGTTACCACAGGAACGATCTAAATTGTTGCGCCGTTGGTATGACTTGATGCTTACGCATAAGCAGGATCTGGCGTGGATTATGACGCTGGAGCAGGGTAAGCCTCTTTCAGAATCACTGGGTGAAATCGATTATGCAGCCTCGTTTCTGGAGTTTTATGCCGAAGAAGCAAAACGTCCTAATATCGAAAGCGTGACTTCTCATCTATCCAATGCTGAGGTTGAAGTCTGGCGCGAGCCACTGGGTATTGCCGGTCTGATTACACCGTGGAATTTTCCTTCAGCGATGATTACCCGTAAAGCAGCAGCGGCGATGGCTGCTGGGTGCTCTGTGCTTGTGCATCCTTCTTATGAGACGCCGTTTTCTGCCTTAGCCTTGGCCGAGCTGGCACATCGGGCAGGCATTCCTGCAGGTGTATTTAATGTACTGACGGGTAAACCTCAGACAATCGTAGAACCCTGGATGGATTCAACTCAGGTCAGGGCGATCTCTTTTACGGGTTCTACCGAAGTGGGCAAGTTACTGTATCGACAGAGTGCTGACTCAGTAAAGCATCTGATACTCGAACTGGGTGGGCATGCGCCTTTTCTGGTGTTTGCCGACGCGGATCTGGAACGTGCTGTGGATTGTGCTATATCGGCCAAGTTCGCTACCTCAGGGCAGGACTGTCTGGGGGCCAACCGTTTTCTGGTAGAACGGCCTCTGTATGAGAAATTCTGCGAGCTATTCCGTGAGCGAGTA
The DNA here is from genome assembly GCA_050295575.1 of Gammaproteobacteria bacterium. Lineage (GTDB taxonomy): Bacteria > Pseudomonadota > Gammaproteobacteria > JACNJF01. The sequence continues at coordinate 1,409 of JBNKPX010000116.1, forward strand.
GCAGTACTTAAGGTAGATGCTGGACATCTGGACCCTGATATTGGTCCATTGATGAATCAGTCGGCAATAGATAAACAGATTGAGCATGTAGAGGATGCTGTGAGCAAAGGTGCCAGGTTAATGCTGGGCGGTGATATGCATGCAGCTGGGCCATTATTTTATCAGCCTACCGTGCTTGCTGACGTACCAGATGATGCCCTGATTATGCAACAGGAAACGTTTGGACCGGTTGCTGCAATTAAAGCATTTGATACCGAGTCTGAAGCGCTTGAACAGGCCAATGCGACTGAGTATGGGTTGATTGGATACCTGCATACCGAGAATGCCAAACGCATTTACCATCTGACCCGCGAGCTGAAATTTGGTATGGTCGCGGTAAATCGAACCTCGGTGACGGGCGCACCTATTCCTTTTGGCGGTATGAAACAGTCTGGTCTGGGACGTGAAGGTTCGCGTCTGGGTATGGAAGCTTTTACAGATGTGAAATATGTTTGCCGTAACTTTGATTAATTAACAACCAGGAGATAACACTATATGACCGATTTAACTGAACTGGAGCAATGGGATAGATCATCCTTTTTTCATCCTTCTACCCACCTTGCAGATTTTGCTAAAGGTAATGTGCCAGAGCGCGTCATTAAAACAGCGAAGGGCGTTTATATTGAAGACGTTAATGGCAATAAGCTGCTGGATGGATTTGGCGGGTTATATTGTGTCAATGTGGGTTATGGTCAGCAGGATATTATCGATGCCATTAGTGAGCAGGCTAACCAGCTGGCTTATTATCATGCTTATGTGGGACATGGTACCGAGGCTTCAATCACGCTGGCTAAAATGATTCTGGATCGTGCACCGGATAATATGTCTAAGGTTTATTTCGGTTTGTCAGGGTCTGATGCGAATGAAACGAATATCAAGATGGTGTGGTACTACAATAATATTCTGGGCCGCCCACAAAAGAAAAAGATTATCTCGCGCTGGCGTGGATATCATGGCTCCGGCTTAATGAGCGGTTCCCTGACCGGGTTGGGTGTTTTTCATAATAAATTTGATTTACCGCTATCTCAGGTTATCCATACCGATGCGCCTTATTATTTTCATCGTGAGGATGATAATCAGACTGAAGAAGCATTTTCTGCTCAATGCGCAGCTTCTCTGGAAGCACTGATTCAGGCTGAAGGTGCCGATAATATCGCTGCTTTTATCGGTGAGCCAATGTTAGGCACGGGTGGTATTGTGCCACCTCCAAAAGGCTACTGGCAGGCGATACAGGCCGTATTGAAAAAGCACGATATTCTGTTGATAGCGGATGAAGTCATTACCGGCTTTGGCCGTCTAGGTAGCATGTTTGGATCACAGCACTACGGTATTGAGCCGGATATCATCACTATTGCCAAAGGCCTCACATCGGCTTATGCACCACTGTCAGGCTCTATTATGTCGGATAAGGTATGGCAGGTACTGGAGCAGGGCACTGATGAGTTCGGCGCTATTGGACATGGCTGGACCTATTCTGCGCATCCTATCTGTGCAGCAGCCGGAGTAGCCAACCTGAAGTTGGTGGATGAGCTTAATGTGCTCACTAATGCCTCTGAAACCGGTGCTTACTTTGTTCAGAGTATGCAGCAGGCGTTGGCAGATCATCCGCATGTGGGTGAGGTACGCGGTGAAGGTATGATGTGTGCTGTGGAACTGGTAGAAGAGCGTGATGGACGTAAATTTTATGATCCTGTTGGCAAGATCGGGCCACAGATCGCTGCAGCTATGCTGAGTCGAGGTGTGATTGGTCGAGCTATGCCGCATGGGGATATTATCGGTTTTGCACCGCCGCTCATCTTATCCCGCGCTGAAGCGGATCTTATTGTGCAGGCTACCCAGCAAGCCATTGTGGAAGTGCTGGGTAAATAGCAAGCGTCAATCTGCCGCTATTAACCATTGTCATCGCTGATGACTTCAGCGATGACATTCAGGCAGTCACCCATTTTAACCTGCGAAGGAACGTGACGGGATAATACGATGCCGTCACGCGAGGCAAAATATTCATACGGTGCTACAGCAGTACGTTCCGTAATATGGATACGTGCTATCAGGTCTCCCTGTTTGACATAGTCACCCAGAGTAACAACCGGTTCGAGCAGGCCAGTATGCTGTGAAAATACGAAGGAACGTTCGTCTGGCATATCCAATGACAGGGGCAGTTCGGGGCAGGGCGTTAGTTCACCATCCAGGATGCCTGCCTTGATCAAAAAGTTATCCACGCCACGTTTGGCTATGTTGACTGAGTAAGGTGTTGTGGTGCCTGCACCACCAAGCTCGGTAGTGACGAATACCTTACCCATATTTTCGACCTGGGTGTCGAACATACCGGCAGCATCAATATCCAGCATTTTGACATGAAAGGGGGCGCCAAAAGCCTTCATGTAATCTTCCGCTATTTTTTCCTGTTCACTATTGGGCAGGCGATGTATTGCTGCAAAAGGCAGGAAATCCAGCGTCTTACCACCTGAATGTATATCCAGTACGACATCGGCTAAAGGTAGCAGAGTACGACTAAAGTAATCTGCTATTACTTCAGTTACCATGCCATCCGGCCTGCCGGGGAATACACGATTTAAATTGCCGCCATCGATAGGCGAAACCCTGCACGCACTCTGAAATGCCGGATAGTTCATCGCGGGTACGACAATGACACGACCCTGAATGTCATCGATTTCAGTCCGACCGGCAAAGTTATACAGCGCGACAGGTCCTTCGTATTCATCCCCATGGTTGCCGCCGGTAATTAATGCGGTGGGGCCATTACCATTCTTCATTTGAGTAATGGGAATCATGATAGAACCCCAGGCGGAATCATCACGCGAGTGAGGCATATTCAAAAAACCGTGCTGTATGCCTTCACGATCAAAGTCTATAGTTGAAATAATTGGGTTTTTGCGCATGACTGCTCTCCTATGGCTTTACCAGCAACTCTCGTGGTACAGATGAAAGACATTCAGCACCGTTTTCTGTAATGGTAATACTCTCTGTCATTTCAAAGCCCCAGTCATCGAACCACATGCCGGGCATAAAATGAAAACACATGCCCGGTTGAATGATGGTGGTATCGCTGGTACGCAGGCTCATGGTGCGCTCACCCCAGTCGGGTGGGTAACTGAGCCCAATAGGATAACCGCAACGATTATCTTTTTCGTAACCATATTTTTTAAGCAGGTTAAAAAATGTTGCTGCAACTTCACCACAGCTGTTGCCAGGTTTAAATTGTTCCAGAGTGACGTCTATGCCTTCGGCGATGACTTTTTCTATGTCTCTATATTTGTCGGGAGGGTTACCAAAATAAAGCGTACGAGAGCAGGGGCAATGGTATCTAGCATGCGCACCGGCAAGCTCGAGGAATGTGCCGCTATTGGGTTCTAGTTGACCGTTATCCCAGGTCATATGGCAGGCAGCTGCTTCTTCACCCGAACCAATGAGAGGGACAATCGCTGTATAATCACCAAAATGTTCTTCTGTACCCAGAACGCCTGCATGCAGGATTTCTGCGGCTAATTCATTTTTACGCATACCAGGTCGAGCCACTTCCAGAACTCGTTGATAGACTTTTTCAATGATATCGCCAGCGCGTTTCATATAGATCAATTCCTGTTCTGACTTGATCGCTCTTTGCCAGTTTACAAGCCCTGTTGCATCAGAAAATTGAGCCTGTGGGCAGCCTTTGTTGAGGGCTTCCATTGCACTGGCGCTGAAATAGTAGTTATCTTTTTCTACCCCTATGCGCAAGCTGTCCAGGCCACGCTGTTTGAGTATACCTGACAGATAATCCATCGGATGCCGCTCGGTACTCATGACATAGTCATCCGTGTAATCGATGATATCGTCTTCAGCCAGACTGGTGGTTAGACGTGCACTTTGGGCATCAATGATGCGACCAAACCAGAACAATTCATCCAGACCGACAATGACGCACTGGTGCACATAAAATGACCAGGAGTCGTAACCGGTTAGCCAGTACATATTGGAGGGGTCTGTCACTATCAACAGTTCTATGCCTGTACCCTGCATAGCCTTGCGGGTCTTGGTCAGGCGTTTTAAATATTCCTGATCGGTGAAACGTTTACGACTCTTAAGCACGATAAGTTACCTTACTTTAAATACTGAGAAGGATGCATTCCATCATTGTGGATAGCAAAAGCGTTCTTTATAGGGTCTGTTAACAGGCCCTGAGAAAAGACTCAGACAGTAAAATAAATGATTGTGGCCGCTGTGTATACAGGTCTTGCAATTCAGCATGTTCTTTGTAATCGTAACTACATCATGATTTCAGTTTCAACAATAGTTAAAGCGCATGAAGACATACGTCCCTATGTTTTGCGCAGCCCTCTGCTAGAGGCTCAGAGTTTATCCAGTCCTGACCGACAGGTGAGGATGAAGCTCGAGTCGTTACAACCGATAGGGGCGTTTAAATTACGCGGTGCGGTGAATGCTGTGATGCAGCTGTCTGCTGAGCAATTAGAACGAGGGGTAGTGTGTGCATCCACGGGTAATCATGGGCGAGCGCTGGCTTATGCCGCGCAGTTATTTGGCAGTCGTGCCACCATCTGTATGTCGTCGCTGGTACCGGCCAACAAGATACAGGCTATTGAAGCCCTGGGAGCCGAGGTGCGCATCCATGGCAAAAGTCAGGATGAGGCACAGCAACTGGTAGATCAGCTGGTTACCGATGAGGGTATGAATGAGATTCCGCCTTTTGATCATGCGCATGTTATTGCGGGGCAGGGGACTATTGGTCTGGAGATTGTTGAGGACTGGCCTGAGGTTGATACGATACTGGTGCCTTTATCGGGGGGCGGCTTGATTTCGGGTATTGCGCGGGCCGTGAAGTCGGTTAATCCAGATATTCGCGTGCTAGGGATTAGTCCTGAACGTGGTGCAGCCATGGCCGCCAGTCTACAGGCAGGTAAGGAAACCGAGGTAGAAGAGCTAGTCACGCTGGCCGATTCTCTGGGCGGGGGAATAGGGGTGAATAATCAATTCACTTTTTCAATGACCCGGACTCTGGTCGATGAGGTGATGTTATTAAGTGAGCCTCAGATTGCGACGGCTATGAGACATCTATACTGGCAGGAGCGACTGGTTACCGAAGGTGCAGCTGCGGTTGGTGCCGCTTTAATGCTCGACCCTGATCTGCAAAAACAATATTCAAATTTGATTGGGCGTAACGTAGCATTGATTATCTCGGGTCAGAATATCGATATGCATCAGTTCACTCAGGTGGTAGGTGATCAGCCCAGTGGGGAATTAAATGCCTGAAATTAGTATTGTTACAGAAATTGAAATTCGACAACATATATCGAGTTTTCCAGGGGAGAGATCATGATGCCTCCGGTATTAAGTATGGAGCCCCCTCAGGTCAATGGAGAGGTGGATATCAGGACTGCTTATATGCCAGGTCAGGATATCTGCCAAAGCGAGCAAGCGGGTTCGGTGATTATTTCATGATTCGAATCGATGATCGGGATATTCAAATCTTATCCATTCTCCAGCGCGAAGGCCGAATTACCAAAACAGAACTGGCCCGACGTGTGAACCTGTCGCCCACACCCTGCTGGGAACGATTACAGCGACTGGAGAAGGCAGGACTTATTGAAGGCTATGGCGCAAAATTATCCGATGAACTGGTCGGAGATCTTACCTTTATTATCATGGAAGTGGAGTTAGAGAGTCACAAGCAACAGGACTTTGATCGCTTTGAACAGGCTGTGCAGGCGCGTACAGAGGTGCTGGAATGCTGGGCTGTGGGTGGCGGCATCGATTATTTTCTAAAAATCGCTACGGCATCGGTGAACGATTATCAGCGCTTTGTTGATGATTTACTCAATGCTCAATTGGGGCTGAAGCGTTATTACACCTATATTGTGACCAAGCAGGTGAAACAATCCAGTGCAATTTCCGATAAGCTGTTACGAAATCTTTTTAACAAGTCTTGAATAAGACGGGATTTGTCCTTTTCATTTATCCACTCAACAAGTACTATACCGCCTGAATTTTTCAGGCATTAAAAAACTGAAACAGGTT
>JBNKPX010000117.1:0-7464 GCA_050295575.1 Gammaproteobacteria bacterium
ATTGCGATCAGTTCCTGAATTCTTGCTGCTTTATCGCTCATAATTTTCCTCTGCACACTGTGCCAGTCAATCTGAATAAAATCTTAAGTGGACGGAAATATAAGGGATTATTACCGCCCCGTCACTACCACTATGGTGGTAGAGAGGTAACCTTATTGCATTACCTCAGTGATAAGCCTATGCGCCTTAATATCCACCTTTACGGGTACTTTGTGGGCAACCACCGATCTTAAGTCCCTGTTTTGAAGGCATTAATGGAAACATTTCATACATTTCCTTTGAACTAACCTTGCGCCCCCATAGTTTACCCATCGCTTTCATGATACTGCGTTCGTTGGGTTCATTACCGTCCAGTGTTTCAGTACGAACGTATTTCACAATATCCCAATGTCCTTCTGTGGGTTCAATACCCTCTTCTGCAAATAGCTCTGTTGCTATTTCTTCATTCCAGTCATTGGCGTTAACCAGATAACCATTTTCCGTTCTCTCGACCGAGTCAAGTGCCATAATATTGACCTCACTTCGTTGATTTATGATTAATGAAATTTTCAGGCCGGTAATTTTCCATATTATAAGGCAGATGTCCTTACCCCATTAGTTATATGGGTTGAATCGATCATGTTCATGAAGTATCTGGATTTTATCCATCTTGGATCTACCGCAGCGTCTTGGTTTTGATTCAAAACCCCGTCTTTATGATTAATATTCAACTGGTGTGAAATCTATTGACCTATATCAAGACAGTTTTTTTTCATTGCAATATAAATACACACTGTTTATCCGAGAACGAATTACATGGATTCTGAAATCACCTACATCACTAATAAACGGGATCGCTTGATCCTGTTTTCCACCCTGCTCCTGTTCTGGTTCTTATTAAACGGATCAATGGATCTGGATGTTATTATGGTTGGTGTCATCGTATCTGCAGTAATCAGCCTGCTGTTTTATCAGGGGCTATCCTTCTTTACTGAACTTCGGTTGACGCCCGAAGCCTTTCGTGCCGGATTTCTTTACTATGGCTATTTCTTTAAAGAATTACTACTGTCAAATCTGAGAATGGCTGCCATCGTGCTGTCCCCTTCTCTGCCTATCAAGCCCACCATAGTCAGGGTTAGAACCCGGCTGAAAAGTCGCATGGGTCGTTTGATGTTAGCTAATTCAATCACTCTGACTCCAGGCACCCTGACCGTCAAAATGGAGGGTGAGTGGTTATATATCCACTGCGTTTACCTCGACAGTAGCGAAATGGATACAGCTACCCACGACATTGTGGCGGGTTTCGAGTCCTATCTTGAGGTAATGTATGGCTGAAGCACTCATTTATCTGGCAGCAATACTCAGCGCACTGGCTTTTTTACTCGCGCTGTTACGCTTCATCAAGGGGCCAACCCCGGCTGATCGCGTGGTCGCCTTTGATGTACTGACCATCGTTGCCATCACTGGCATTATTTTCGTGGCACTCGCCGAAGGGCGCGGTATCTATCTTGATGTGGCGTTGGTTTACGCTCTACTATCTTTCCTCGGGGTCATCGTTATTGCTCGCTATCTTGAAAAGGGGTTTTAATCTATGGCTGAGTTAATGGATATTTTCGGTGCCCTGTTACTGGCCGCAGGATCTTTTTTCCTGTTCCTTGGCAGTCTGGGGCTCATGCGCATGCCTGATGTCTTCAATCGCATACAGGCTGGTACCAAATCCACCACACTGGGGACACTGCTGGTATTGTTGGGTACCACATTCATACATCCCGGATGGGGCTTAAAACTGTTATTGATTGGGGTATTCCTGTTGTTTACCAATCCTTTGTCGTCACAGGTACTGGCCAATGCGGCGCATCGTATTAAAACACGTCAAAGTGATCTGGTCACCATAGACCACTTAGCTGAAGATCGGAGTAAAAAAGAATGAATGGTTTATTGCTGGCAATAACCCTGCTGCTTGCGATTACTATGATAATCGCTGCACTGATTTCCATCCACCGAGAAAGAAGCCTGCCTATTTCCATCCTGGCGGCCGGTCTGGTCAGCCTGTTGGCCTCGGTACAGTTTCTGGTACTTGCAGCACCGGATGTGGCGATGACAGAAGCAGCCATCGGCAGTGGCTTAACAACCTTCCTGTTCTTTTTTGTTCTGGGCAAGGTACGCAGAGGTAGACATGATTAAACGATTCACCGTGCTGCTGATCATTCTTGGGCTCGGTGCTATCTTTGCTCAATTACTGATGCAGTACCAGCCTGATACAGCTCTAAACCAGAGCGGCCTTTACTATGCCGAGAATACGGCTCAGGAAGTGGGTGCTGCTAACATTGTTACCGCCATCATCGTCACCTATCGCGGTCTGGATACACTAGGTGAGGTCACCGTACTGTTTCTCACCGCAGCCATTGTCGGATTGGTGTTGTCGCACGATTACAAAAAGACCACCCATCGTGTTGAGAATAGACCCGGTCCGGGCGAGCTTTTAATCACCGGTAGTCAGTTGCTGGCACCACTCATTCTATTGTTCGGTGCCTATATCTTTACCAATGGACACCTGACTCCGGGCGGTGGCTTTCAGGGTGGTGCAATCCTCGCTTCTGCAGTGCTGTTGCTGTTGCTGACACGCCCGGTTAAACACTTCAGCCATCGACTGATTACCATGCTCGAATCGATTTCAGGCCTGGTGTTCGTCGGTATTGGTCTGCTGGGCATAGTTCTGGCCGGTGGCTTTCTGGATAACCGTATCCTGCCAACCGGTGAACTGGGCGATCTGTTTTCTGCTGGGACTATCCCGATTATCTATTCCTTTATCGGATTGAAGGTCGGTGCCGAATTTAGTTCCATGCTACTTAAACTGGCTGAAACAGAGGAATCCTGATGGAATACATTGCCCTGGCAACCGGCTTTATGCTGATCCTGATTGGGCTCTACGGAGCGCTGACCAGGAGTAATATCCTGCGTATGATCGCGGCTTTCGCTATTGCCAATACCGGTGTTAATCTGGTACTGGTATCCATCGGCTATATTCGAGGACGTAGTGCGCCTATCATCGATGCAACCCTGCCTGCAACAGATGCAGCAGCACGTATCATCGACCCACTACCGCAGGCCCTGGTTCTAACGGCAATTGTCATTGGCGTTGGCATTACCGCTTTGATGCTGGCCTATGCCTATAAGCTCTATACCATAAATGGAAGTCTGGATATCTCCAGAATCAGGGAGCTGAAATGGTAGATCCACTAAGTATTATTACCATCACGCTGGGCGCAGCTTTTTTGCTCGGATTACTACGTGATGAGAGGCGCACAACAGCTTATATTATCACCCTGATAACCTTGGGATTCATTAGCTGGGTTTCAGCCAGCTGGGCATGGCTGTTTGCCTTTGATGCGCGTCCAGCAGTAGAAATTCTGACGGCTGGTAGCCAACCACCTTTTGCCATCAACCTGCGTATGGGCCTGACTGAGTCTGTTGCACTATTGATGGTCAGCGTCATCGGCCTGTTGTCGAGCATTTATCTGCGTGACACCCTGTTCCGATTAGGCAGACGCGCAATGGCGGTATTGCTGGTATTTATTATGGCAATGTGCGGCATTATCATGACGCGAGACATCTTTAACCTTTTTGTGTTTCAGGAACTGATCGTAATCGCTACCGGCGGTCTGGTATTACTATCCAGTAATAAGCTGTCACTAGGTGCCGGATTCAAATACCTGATCGCTTCGCAGGTAGTTTCCATTCTATTTCTGGTGGGCATTATCTTCAGCTATCACAGCACTGGCAGCTTAAACATTGATGGTATGGCGGCACAGTCTGAACTGCTGATCAAAACAGCTCCATTGGCTTTTTTCCTGCTCATCATTGCTCTCATCATCGAACTCAAGCCCTTTCCTGCCAACGGCTGGGCACTGGATATTTATGAATCGGCGCATCCGGCCTTTTCTGCCATTCTTTCCGCCGCTACCGGCACCGCCAGCCTGTTTATGGTTGATAAAGTATTAACCATCGGTGGTGATAGCTGGCTACCACTAGCGACCGGCGTCGGTCTGCTCAGTTTCATTGGCGCTAATCTGTTTGCTTTGGCACAGAAGCATGACCGTCGTCTGCTGGGTTATTCTTCCGTGGGTCAGATTGGCCTGCTGCTAACTATCATTGGCCAGCGTGATATTCTGGGCGAAAACTACCTGTTCATTGCCGGTGGTATCCTGCTCGCCCATGCGGTAGCCAAAGCCGGGCTATTCTGGTTATCCGGTCTAATCAATGGACGTGAACTGACTGCCTGGACAGCCTTGCGCGGACGTCCATTACTGATCTTTGCCTTCGTCACTTTCATTGCGCTATTGATCGGTCTGCCACCCTTTCCCGGGTTTTACGCGAAATGGGAGCTGGTGCATATCCTGGCCAGTGAAGGGCGTATCGCGCTTATCGTTCTGATCCTGTTTGGTGCCTTGCTCGAAACGGCTTACCTGTTTCGCTGGTTTGGCCTGATCCTCAAACATGAAGAGGTAGCTCCAACGGCTGGCTGCCCACCACAGAAGGTGACTGTCATCTACAGCGCAGTACTGCTCGGCTGGGGACTGGCTTTCATCTGGGGCGAACTATCCGGTTTCGGTAACCAGCTATACGCCATCCCCCTGTTATTTGCATTACTGTTTTTGCCATTGGAATGGTTACCAGCCAGGATCAAGAATCTTCTCGCCATCATCGGTCTGGTGGCCTGGTTTATAGTTCAATTCCCCGCTTACGATGCGCTGCAACTAATCTTCGCTGCCATCATCCTGCCTGGTGGTGCACTGATACTATTGTCCAGCTTCCACAATCAGGGGCGCAGACTGGGATTTTACCCGGCCAGCCTGTGGATGTTTGCCGGCCTGAGCATGTTGATCGTGGCCAAAGATTCATTCAGCTTCTTCGCCGCCTGGGAAACCCTGACCATCGGTTCCTATTTCCTGATTCTCCGTGGCAAGCAGTCACAACCGCATGCCCTGTCCTACATTATGTTTTCACTGGGCGGAGCCTTCCTGATGATGCTGGGGTTTGCACTGGCGGCACAGGGCAACCCGATATTCCTGCTAACCTCTCTGGCCGATGCACCCAGCGAACTTGCACCGTGGGTATTCATCCTGCTGGCGATTGGTTTTATGACTAAAACCGCCTCCATTGGTGTGCACATCTGGCTGCCGGGCGCGCATGCAGAGGCGGAATCTGATGTATCACCGTTGCTCTCGGGTATCCTGCTCAAAGCCGGGCTGTTTGGTCTATTCGTATTATTGATAAACATGGGTAAACAACAGTTATACGGTGTGGAACTGACTCATGTATTGCTATGGATAGGTGCCCTATCCGCCCTGCTCGGTAATATGATGGCCATCTATCAGGAAGATGCCAAACGCCTGCTGGCCTACTCATCAATTGCACAGATGGGTTATGCGCTATTCGGTCTGGCCCTGATGAACCATCTGGGCTGGTTAATGGCGCTGATGTTTGTGGTCAATCACTATATCTACAAGTCGATGCTGTTCCTGTCAATTGGTGGTGTTGCCAAACGTACCGGAACCAAGGAAATGTACCGTATGGGCGGGCTGATCACACTGATGCCGCTATCCTTTATCGCAGTACTGATCGGTATCATTGCGGTTTCTGGTGTGCCTCCACTGTCCGGCTTTGGTGGACGCTGGATTTTTTACAACGCCATTATGAGCGCAGAATACCGCCTGCCAATGGTTATCATCTTTCTCGCTGGCCCGATTGCATTTCTATACCTGTTTCGCCTGATTCACACTGTCTTTCTTGGACAGCTCAAGGATGAAAACCGCAAGCTTAAGGAAGCCCCTTTCTGGATCATCCTGCCACAGATGATTTACGTTGCGTTCCTGATGATTTTTGCTCTGGTACCGGGTCTCGCGTTGCGCCGAGTGGATGCCTATATCAGCCAGTTTTTCCCTAATAACGGCCTGAACTGGGAAGGACTTACCATCACCAGCGACTTTGGCTACTGGAGTCCCGTTTCGATCATGATTATCATCGGAGTGATTTTCATCACCCTGTTCAGCTGGCTGTTATTTGTCAATCGCCGTGCGCAAAAGGTCAAACAGTTTAATATCGTTTATGCGGCTGAAAGACCCTACCGCCCCGAGACCACGCACTTTGCCTGGAACTTTTTTGCGCCCTACCGTAAGGCACTGGGCTTTATGACCCAGCCCTTCGTCACCCGCTTCTGGGATACTGTGGCAGACTCATTACATACGATGGCCGAATTGTTACGTCGGCTATATACCGGTGATGGTCAGACCTATGCGGTTCAGTTGCTGGCCTTTGTGGTCGCGGTCTATTTTCTAAGCAGTGGGGTGTAAGATGAATTTTGAATGGATCCAGATACCCTATTCTCTGTTAACCCTGTTTATCGTGGTGAATTATGGCTTTCTGCTCAATGCGCTGATCGCCAAGATTGCCGCCCGTGTGGGTCGCCGTCATGGTATCCCGATCTGGCAAAACTACCTTGACCTGATCAAAAACTATTCCATCCGTAGTTCGATTACCCACGGTGTGATGTTCTATCTCGGGCCTGTGTTCAGACTTTCCGGGGGCGTTGGCCTGATACTGTTTGTACCGACTATTTACGGTTCGGTAATGTTCTCTAACCTGTCTTTTGCAGGGGATTTGATTCTGGCACTTTATTTTGTTTTCTTCGGGACTCTGGGCATGGCACTGGGTGCGGGTGAAAGCGGCCATCCCTTTGCTGCTATTGGCGTTTCTCGTGGACTGGCACAGGTGACCGCAGCCGAACTGCCGTTTGCACTTGCCATTTTTTCCGTGGCATTACAATACCAGACCCTGTCGATCACCGATATCGTCGCTGTTCAACAGGGCAGCTACCTTAACTGGACCCTGTTTACCAATCCATTTGCAGTGACTGCAGCGATGCTGTCTTTCCTCGGTTCAATGATGCGGCCACCATTTGACGTGGTACTGGCACCACAGGAAATTCCTATAGGCCCGCCTACCGAGTATCACTCGTCTTATCTGGCCATGATGCAAACCAATCGAGCAATCTTCCCGATTGCCAAGATGGTGGTATACATGAATCTATTTTTTGGTGGGGCGGTAAGCTGGCCTGTTTTCTTCCTCAAGATTTTCCTGATCTACATGGTTTCAGTTGTGGTGGGTGTAGTATTCCCTCGCTTCCATGTGGAACATTCGATTCGCTGGTTCCTGGTATGGGCTGTGCCTCTGGGTATCATTGCGATCATGGTGGTGTAAGTAATGAAAGAAGAATTGCAAAAACGAATCGTCAAAGGGCCTGGTGGCGTCGATATAGAGGTTGAACCACTTAAGGATTATTACTGCGAGGCACCACCTTCAGTCATGCCAGCAGCCTACAGCCGTATCGTCGAAGATCTATTTAACTGGGCGCGCTCGGAATCAATCTGGATTCTCGGTTTCGGTACCGGTTGTGGTGCGATTGAAATGCGCCCGCTGATGACC
>JBNKPX010000118.1:0-7449 GCA_050295575.1 Gammaproteobacteria bacterium
AGCCTGCCCGCACTGGAGCTTGCTTTAGAACAGTGGCCGATCAAGGTTATTCAACTGATTCCTACCTCGAATAATCCACTGGGTTATATCATGCCGGATGAAAATAAGATAAAGCTGCTTAAGCTGGCCGCGAAATATGATGTTGCGATTATCGAAGACGACATTTATGGGGAATTGATCTACAAAAGCCCACGCCCGAGAAGCATCAAATCTTTTGATACCGAAGGTCGAGTATTGCTATGTTCATCATTTTCAAAATCTATAGCCCCCGGTTTTCGCGTAGGCTGGGTTGCGGCAGGACGATATGGAAAGGTCATTGAACACTTGAAGTTCATTAACTCTTATTCATCGCCCACCTTACCGCAACTGGTGATCGCTGAATTTATCAAACAGGGGTATTACGACAGGCACAATCGTGCAGCAAAGCATCAATATCATAAAAACAGAGACCTGATGATTCAGGCAGTGCGTAAATACTTTCCCGAGGGCACCAGAATGACCTATCCCGGAGGCGCGCTCAATCTATGGATAGTACTACCCGAAAATATCAATAGCTTTGAACTGAATGAAAAATTACGCCCCTTTAATATCGGCATTGCGCCGGGCGAATTATTTAATAGCAGTGGAAAATACAAAAACTGTATGCGATTGAATTACGCCGCCCCTCATGATGACAGAATTGAGCAAGCCATCAAAATCATTGGCGAGCAGGCCTGTTTATTAAACAGGAAAAATCTGGCAACAGCGGCAGGATGATACTGGTTTAGCAGCTGGCTCTGGATGGATGTTTCACTACCCAGCAAAGGTATTTAAAGATTAGCGCGGCTTCAACCGAGCAAAAACTCAGAGATTACATCACAGGCCTGAGCAACCCCATGCATGCTTGTACCGGGTCGTTTGCCACGGATCAGTAGCTGTTCACAGGCCTCGATTGCAGTACTCAAACAAAAACTCTCGGCATCTATGCCTTGCTGGTTTACTCTGGAGTCCAACCATGTTTCAAGGTAGGGGGCTTCAGGCCAGTCGGGTCTGCGCAGATGGAGCACAGGTAGTCCAGCGGCTGCCGCTTCGACAAAGGTACCATAGCCAGATTTGGTAAACACTAAATCGCTAGATGCCAGCACATCCTGAAAATTTAATCCCAGATCCGTGTAATGATGGACTCTTTCGTGCTTGATAGACCAACCCTCTGGTATTACCAGACGCTGGGAATGACGGGGCTGCCAGTCCCCGATATCAAGGTCTATCGGCATCCCTCCCATGGCGATCAATATAACATCTTCATCGGCCTGAATGCCTGCTGATTGTTGCAATACTTCTCGTTGACGTGTTCCAGGCGAGGCAAGCGGGCCTATCGCCTTTCGATTTCTCAACCAGGTCATGGGCATAGCCGGTTCTGGTTGAAGAAAGACATCGGCCCCCTGATAAGCTTCAACCATGGTTTCTAATATATCGCGAGCTATGGGGTTATCCGGTAAATAGTTGCTGGCAATATCAAACCAGTTCAGCGAGCAGATCGCTAGCGCTGGAATTCCAGCCTGCTTAGCTGCAGCTAAGGTCAAATAAGGCACATCGGCTAACACCAGATTAGCTCCAGAGCTTTGCAACTCTTTTACACACTCATCAACTCGCTTTTCCCAGTTAGCATGCAGTTCACAATAACGCTTAAAGCTCGCCGTCCCGTCCACCCTCACAGCATCGAACATAGCCAGCCCAAAATCATCACGCGCGGGTTGAAGCTTATAGTCGGCCTGTATTCGTCGTCTCAGCACTTCATCAGGAAGATCCGTTCTAAGGGTAAGCTGCAATCCAGGCATCTGCCTGATCAGGCTATTAATGATTGGAACCACCTGGCTGAGGTGTCCATAGCCATGGGCGGATATTGCCACTAAAAGATGCGTAACAGGCATGCTTGATATTCTACATTTAAAACTACCGGGGGATTAGTGAAGCTTACGCGATGAGATAGACAAAGTATAATACGGGGTTGGCTCAGGGCCAGCCCCTTGTCTCAACTGTGATGGTCACTCACCCTCGTAGCTGAATATGAGGGTGGCCAACGGCGGCAAGTTCAGATTCAGGGAATGTGAACGTTCCATCCAGGGAATAGCCTCGGCCCCCAGCACACCATGTCCGTTGCCCTGACTTGTGCCACCGTAGCATTCGGCATCGGAATTCATGATTTCCCGATAGCGTCCCGCCAGCGGAACGCCGAGGCGGTAGTTTTCACGTGGTACCGGCGTCAGGTTACATACCACCACCACGACCTCTTCGCCATCACCCTTACGCAGAAAGCTCAGGACGGATTGCTCTGCATCGTTGCAATCTATCCATTCAAAGCCCTGCCAGTCGAACTCGTAGCGGAACAGGGCTGGCGTTTCGCGGTAAAGGTGACAGAGATCCCGGGTCAGTCGCTGCACGCCCTGGTGCAAAGGGTACTCCAGAACATACCAGTCAAGCACCCCGGCACTATTCCACTCGGCGCCCTGCCCAAACTCCGTGCCCATAAAGAGCAACTTCTTGCCGGGATGGGTAAACTGGTAGGTGTAGAGGGTGCGCAGATTGGCATGCTTCTGCCATTCATCTCCCGGCATCTTATTCAGCATCGACTGTTTACCGTGAACCACTTCATCGTGTGAGAAAGGCAATAGAAAGTTTTCGGTAAAAGCGTAGAGCATACTGAAGGTAAGCATATTGTGGTGGTACTGACGATGGATAGGTTCACGACTCATGAATTCCAGCGTGTCATTCATCCAGCCCATGTTCCACTTCAGGTCGAACCCCAGACCGCCATGATCTGTTGGGCGGCTGACCTGAGGAAAGGAGGTAGATTCCTCCGCGATCATCAGGGTTCCGGGACTGTGCTCGTGCACCGCAACATTGAGTTCGCGCAGAAAGTCTATGGCCTCCAGATTTTCCCGGCCGCCATACTGGTTCGGAACCCACTCGCCCTCTTCGCGCGAATAGTCCAGGTATAGCATTGAAGCCACCGCATCCACCCGCAGACCATCAATGTGCATCTCATTCAACCAGAACAGAGCACTCGAAATAAGAAAGGCTTTTACCTCGTTGCGACCGAAATTATAGATTAGTGTCGACCAGTCCAGATGTTCACCCAGGCGAGGATCTTCGTGCTCGTAGAGAGGCGTGCCATCGAACCCGGCCAGACCATGGGCGTCCTTGGGAAAATGCGCTGGTACCCAGTCTAGCAATACACCGATACCGTTTTGATGGCAGAGGTCGATAAAGTAGCGAAAATCGTCCGGACTGCCGAAACGACTTGTGGGTGCAAAGTAACCGGTAGCCTGATAGCCCCAGGAGAGGTCGAATGGATGTTCGGTGACAGGCAATAGTTCAATATGAGTAAACCCCATATCCTTGACATAATCGACCATTTCCTTGGCAAGTTCGCAGTAGTTCAGGAACTCTCCCTCCATGTCCCGCCGCCAGGAGCTGAGATGAACCTCGTAGATCGACATCGGGCTGTGTTGCCAATCTGCGCTAACCCGCCCTGCCATCCAGTCGCTGTCTCCCCATTGGTAGGCGCTATGAGCAGTAATGATAGAGGCCGTATCGGGCCGTAATTCAAATTGACGACCGTAAGGATCAGCCTTGAGAGTGATTGCGCCAGTATTGCGATTGCGGATTTCAAATTTATACAGCCAGCCCGGCTCGAGATCAGGAATGAACAGCTCCCAGACACCGCCACCGGGGTGCACCCTCATAGGATGGCGGCGGCCGTCCCATGAATTAAAGTTGCCGACTACGCTGACGCGCTCTGCGTTAGGCGCCCATAGCGCGAAGAGGATACCGGCCACACCGTCCACCTCATGCTCGTGGGCGCCGAGGAAACGATAGGCATGACGATGACGCCCTTCGTTGAAGAGGTGCAAATCAAAATCGGAGATCTGCATCTCATAGCTATAGGGGTCGTGATTAATGTGCTCTCTGTGTTCCTTATCCCGCCAAATCAAGCGGTAGTGTGGCGGCAGCAGCCCGCTGTCGCCCTGCCACTGGAAAAAATCGCTACCGGTCAGACGTTGCAGCTGGATATCGCCTTCGGCGATACTGACCTCCAGCGCCTGGGGATTAAAAACACGTATCAGGGTCTGGCCGTCACTGGTATGCGGACCAAGCACAGTGAAGGGATCGTGATGGCAGGCATCTCGTATCCGTAGCAGTTCATTGTCGAGTATAAAGCTGTCCATCATGCATTCTCCATATTGCTATTGACTACCTTGCTATATTTTCACGCAAAAACATAGCAAGTAGCAGGCAGTTTACTTACTAACTACAGGCGCTAACTACAGGCGAAGGCAAATACTTTCATGATTACGCATTCACTGCAACTCAATATTATTAAAATTAGAAAAGGCTGAGCTTCGGCTGTTATCCTGAAAATCTTAAGGAAGCGCTGAATAATTCATGGCTTGTAGCCATCGATTTTAGCGGCACATCCCTGTGCCGCAGGAACCGCTGAATTAATCAGAGGTTCCTTAATTTACCACCTATACTCACTTTTAATACATTTATAAACACGAGAACATGGAGTTAAACGGGTATAGCAACCTTACCAGACTCACTAAAGGGGGAATGGCAACGGTTTATAAAGCGCAGCAGAATTCTCTCGATCGAACGGTGGCGATCAAGTTTCTGTCAGCAGAGTTTCTATGGGATGAACAGGCAATAAAATTCTTTGACCAGGAGTCACTGGTTATCGCGCGTTTAAATCATCCCAATATTATTCATATCATTGATCGTGGTGTCACCGAAAAGGGGCGCCCCTATTTTGTAATGGATTATATTCAGGGCAGAGAGTTATCCGAAGTTCGAAAAAACGAAAAGCTATCCATGAATGCCCGGCTGGAGTTGCTTTTACAGATCTGTAAAGGCATGGCCTTTGCTCATAAAAATGGTGTGGTACATCGTGATATTAAGCCTGCCAATATCCTGATTGATGATGAATTGCATGTATTTATTCTTGATTTCGGTATCGCCTGGCTGCAAGCAAACGGGCAACCAGAGAGTGAAGAAATTCTCGGTACACCGGATTATATGTCGCCTGAGCAATTCACTGATCCCACATCTGTCAGTCCGCTAAGTGATATTTATTCACTGGGTTCGTTGATGTTTGAATTATTCACCGACCAGCTACCATCTGCCCACTTCAATAATCTGGCAGGATGCTTATCCAGCTTTCCACAGATCCTGTCAGAATTGATCATCAAATGCCTGAAAACAGACCCTGCTGAACGCCCACCATCAGCGGATGCTGTCGCTTTTATCCTGCTGAAAATTCTGAATGGCGCGCATTTAAAGCAGAGTGATAAAGTTGACGCGCAAGCGGCCATTGGCAAGGCCGCTGAAAAGTTTGCATTACTGGATGTTCTGAGTAAAAGTCGATTTGGAGCGGTTTATCTGTTTGAAGATAAAAGCAGGAAAAACTTAATCGTTGTAAAGAAACGGGTGAATTCCCGGGCTGGTTTTCAGGAGGCCGATAAATTAAAACATATAAAACATGATCATATATTACAGGTATTAGGCACCTCAAAAAACAGATATGCATTCATTGTCGTGATGGAATATCTAGCGGGTGGCAACTTACAGGACAGGCTATCAAGACCTTATACTACTGAGCGTTTTTTTAAGGTTGCAATACAGTTATGCAGTGCGATGCAGGCAGCTCATGAGCAGCAGATTATGCATGGTAATCTGCGGCCAAGTAATATTTTATTTGATGATAAAAAACGGCTTAAAATTACCGACTTCGGTTTTGAGAAACATTATAACAATCAAATTGAAAAAAGCTGGTACCAGCCAGATCATAGTAATTTACAGCCAGTGAAAAAGGATATCTATAGTGTGGGCGCTATTTTTTATCATATGCTGACAGGGGAACCAGCTACGCTGAAGTCAGGGCAATTACAGAGCAACAGCTCTTTTGAAGCTCTGGATGATAGCGTTCAGTATTTGATAAAAAATATGCTCGAGACTCAGTCCATAAATCGCTTTGAGAGCTTTGCTGAAATTCTGCCTGAGCTACAAAAGCTGCAACAGATGACGATTAAAAGAGCGTCTAAAAATAAAACACCGGCTTTTAAACTCTCCTACTTTTTTTTAATATTGATTCTGTTGAACCTGTTTGCAGGGATTATTTATTATTTTATTAACCCTGACTTTTCCGAATATATAAATAGCATCATAAAGCAGCTAAACCTTTTTTAGAGTCCCACACAGAGGATTGGCAAGGTATATAAAACTCCTGATTTATTTGCAGCTTTAAGCAGGTCCTGGATTACACGGTTTTAATCACCGCCGGGGGACCCCTAGCGTTTGAATCAGTTCAGAGATAGCTGCCTTTTCCTGCGCCTGAACACGCTCTGATGATGAATAGGGATACTCAGTAACGCAGGCAGCAGCTATATCCATGCAATATTCAATAATCATCTCGCGGCTGTTGCTGGATAATTCCGCTTCAAGCTTTTGCATAGCAAGGCCCTTAAGGTCTGCCAGAAGTTCATCAGATGGACGCTCCTTCATAAAGTAATCTATGAACGAATTCGCCTCTTCAACCGAAATCACTTCCAGTCCTTCAGCGGCATTACTCAGGTTTGCAAGATGCCTGATGGTAAAGTCCTGCAGGATGCTGATTTCTTTTTGCTGATTCTTTCCATCAGCCCAGATCATTTCTATCAGGGGAATGAGCTCAAGCAGGTAGACTGTTTTAGAGGGAAGTTTATGTTTTTGCAGAATTGTCTGGATCGGCTTCATAGTTGATAACCTCCTGTTCAGGTTAATTTATAGGGGTCTCTAAAACCCTCTGTTTGTCTCGAGAAAGGTGTTGCAGATAAGGTTATCGCCTTGTAGCACCCTGGATAGCGACTAAGTTAGCCAGGGTGACTTTCCTCGCCAATTATAGAAGGCGAGTTCAGGTTTACAAGTCTCTCGCCCCTACCCTTTCTTCAACCTGGCAAACGCCTCTGCCATCGCACCTTGTGGTTGCTGCTGTTGCTGAGGTTTTTCGCGGCGTTGACCCTGCCGAGAATTGTTGCCCTGCGGTTTACCACGTCCTGATGGCCTGGCCTGATCGGATTTTGCAGATCTTTCAATCTCATCGCCTAAACGCATACTCAGTGCGATACGCTTACGTGCGATATCGACTTCCATCACCTTAACCTTAACCACCTTGCCGGCATTAACCACCTTATGAGGGTCTTTGACAAAGGTATCGGCAAGCGCCGAGATATGCACCAGACCATCCTGATGTACACCGATATCGACGAATGCCCCGAAGTTGGTGACATTGGTAACGACTCCTTCCAGAACCATACCGGGCTTCAGGTCTTTCAGACCTTCGACACCCTCCTTAAAGGTGGCTGTCTTGAACTCAGGACGTGGATCGCGGCCCGGTTTTTCCAGTTCACTGATGATATCTTTCACCGTCGGCTC
>JBNKPX010000119.1:0-7342 GCA_050295575.1 Gammaproteobacteria bacterium
TCGACCACGCTCACGTTGATTCCAGCCGGTTTTTAATCTTGCCATAGTATTACAAACTCATACTTAAATCTGGATTTGAATGCTAGCACAAAATTCTTGAGTATTTTAGTCGGGTTTAGCCTGTTTGCCGGCTAATTGTGATTTTGACAGCGCAGCAATACATGCTAATGTGAGAGCCTGTGGTTCTTTAAAGATTAAGCACATGCGTATTGAAGACGATAGAAAACTTGATTATTCAGATGTCCTGATTCGCCCCAAACGTAGCACTCTGGGGAGCCGTAAGGAAGTTGACCTGTTCAGGCAATTTACTTTTCGCAACTATGCTTGCGATGACCCTGTTCATTATCACGGCATACCTATCATGGCATCCAATATGGATGGTGTGGGCACCTTCCAAATGGCTGATGCACTAGCTGAACTAGGTCTGTTTACCTGTCTAATCAAAAGTTATAACCCCGATGAGCTGATCCCCTTCTTCAATAAAGAGAACACTAAAAGATACCAGAACGTGGCTTACTCGATGGGTATCAGATCACATGATTTTGACAAGTTTGCCGAGGTTTATCATCACCCGGAAACTCTCATTAAATATGTCTGTGTCGATGTCGCCAATGGCTATTCAGAGCGCTTTTCCCTGTTCATCAAACAGCTGCGCGATAGTTTTCCCGATATCGTCATCATTGCAGGCAATGTCGTCACCGGCGAAATGACCGAAGAACTCATCCTAAATGGTGCAGATATCATCAAGGTAGGTATAGGTCCTGGTAGTGTATGTACCACCAGAATACAGACGGGGGTAGGTTTCCCTCAGTTATCCGCAGTGATGGAATGTGCCGACTCAGCACATGGCCTGGGTGGACATATTATCGCTGACGGCGGTTGCACCTGTGCTGGTGACCTGGCCAAGGCATTTGCCGCAGGTGCCGATTTTGTCATGCTGGGGGGTATGCTTGCCGGTCATGACGAAGGCGGTGGAGAGGTTATCACGAGATATTATAAAACCGGTGAAGTGCAAAGAAGTCAAAGCGGCTGGGAAGATATCATCGAAGAGAAGAAATTCGTCAGTTTCTATGGCATGAGTTCGCTGGCTGCTAATGTTAAACATTTTGGCGGCCTGAAGGAATATCGTTCATCCGAAGGTCGTGAGGTTCAGGTGCCCTATCGAGGTGAGATTGCTGATACGGTGCAAAACATGCTGGGCGGCATTCGCAGTTCCTGCACCTATGCGGGTGCCAAAAAGCTGAAATGGCTGAGTAAATGCGCCACCTTCGTAAAAACGGGAGAGCAATTTAATTCAGTGTATGCCAAATAGGGGGAATAGAATCTGAACTGAATTAGTGCTAGCATTCAATTCTTGACCGTTTTAGTAGGTTATTACCATGTCGATTGAACAGCTGGCAAATAATCATCAAAGCCTGATTCGTCAGGTTCAGCACAACTGTGATATCTCCGACGCCAATCACGCTGGCAACTACACGCTGTGTATCTATCTACTCAAAATGCGCGAATATTACCGCTGGTTAAGCGCACTGGACTTTGCTGTCGAGCTCAACAGTGAAAGCATGGGGCAATGGTTACGCAATAAGGAAGAGATCTGGGACCGGGTTGCGGATGAGTCTTTCAGGCCCATCGAACTTGAAAACCAGCAATACGATCCTTTCGATCATTCTGCGATCAATAGCAAAATTGTTGATGACAGGCTATTTTATCATGCCGGCATCGGCCAGAAGGCCGCCCAGCATTTCTTTCTCGCTGAATTAATCGAGCAGACGCATCGGAATCAGATCCGTATCACAATCACGGGTAAGGAATATGCCCGTGACCTGACATCCCCACCCGCTCAATCCACACAGGATGAAATCATCGTACGCCAGGAATCGTTAAAGCGCATGTGCTGGGAGCGCTATCAGGAATGGAACTGGAATCGTCTACAGAACCCAATGAGCAAAGCCCTGTCGTACTATGACTTTGATAAGTCTATCCCTGAAGCCCTGGAGCAGATGGTGCAGGCCGAACAGAATACTCTGATTCAGCATGAACTGGGAGAAATGGCTATTAGCCGACTGCTGGGTGAGCAATGGCCTGCTATGATGCTCGGGTTATTAGGCAGCAAGGCAGAGTTACTCGCCAGAGCAGTGCGAGACAACCTGGCCGATAGCCTGTACACCCTGCCCTTTCTGATCCAGCAGGGTAATGAAGCCAGCCTGCACTTTTATTTTGCTAATCTGACCAGTTTAAGAAAACAGATTTTCCCATCCGCGGTGCTAGCGTATCAACGCTGGTCAGAAACCAGTGATTTATCCTATTTGTCTGATCTGGCTCAACACTCAGTGGATCACTGGAGTAAAACTATCCACAGCATACTTGCAATCGCCAGTGCTAGTGAGCAGAATCCAGCCCCTCGAATTATTGAAGCGATAGAAAACGCAAACCTGTAACCATGACTGAACTTAGCAGCATTCGTGAGGTAAAACCTCACACTTTTATCTTTGAGAAAGAAAACGCCCTGCCTGACTTTTTGTGTGACAACATGGTCGAGCGCTTTGAAGCCGCAAAAGATGAGCAATATCTGGGACGTATCGGTCAAACCTTTGAGGAAGATCGCTCGATCAAGAAATCCACCGATCTGGTTGTCAGCGGTAAAGAACACTGGAAAGATGTGGACAATAACCTGTTTCGCTCGCTGGGACTGGCGCTTAAGGAGTTTCGTGAAAAATACGAGTATTTCAAAGGCCCATTCAAGGATAACGGCTATGCCCTGCAACGTACCAACCCCGGCGAACATTACCATTGGCATATCGATGGCGGCAGCCATGATTTCAGTCAACGCCAACTGGTCGCTGTATGGTACCTGAACGATGTACCCGGCCCCGGGGGCGAAACTGAATTTCTGTTTCAGGATGTTAAGGTTAAACCACAGAAAGGAAAGCTGGCACTCTTCCCACCGTTCTGGACCCATGAGCACCGCGGCGTCACCCTGCAGCAGGGTGTCAAATATATCGCCACCACCTGGGTGGTATTCGCCTGATACCCCCCTGCATAGATTTAGGGGCCAGAGCCTCCTTGTTGATACTTACATCAACCCCGCTTCTTTATAGTACTTAACTGCGCCATCGTGCAACGGTGCAGTCAGGCTATCCCTGACCATTTCTGATTTTTTTAGATTGTTGAAATCAGGATGTAATCTTTTGAATTCATCCAGGTTTTCAAATACCGATTTAACCACCTGATACGCCGTATTACTATCCAAAGCTGTCGAAGTCACTACGGTAGCACCGACACCAAAGGTTTGAACATCAGTCAGATTTTTTCGATACATCCCTCCCGGAATAGTGGCTTTACGGTAAAATTTATAATCTGTAACCAGTTTATCGATAACTTCACCTGTTATATTCACCAGTACGGTATCGCAGATTGTAGTTGCCTCCCGGATTGAACCACTGGGATGGCCCACAATATAAATCATTGCGTCAATTTCGTTATTACACAATGCTGCTGACTGTTCGCTAGCTTTGAGTTCTGACACCTGAGCAAAAGACGATTTTGTCCAGCCCAGAGCATTCATCAATACTTCCATTGTGCCTCGTTGACCAGAACCCGGATTTCCTATATTCACTCGCTGTCCTTTTAGATCCAGCAGGTTTTTTATGTTCGCATCTGCGCGAGCCACCACTGTAAAGGATTCAGGATGTAGCGAAAATAATGACCTGAGATCTTTGAAGGCACCTCTATCCCTGAATTTGCTGCTGCCGTAATAAGCATGATATTGCCAGTCTGATTGCGCAAGGCCCATGTCGAGATCACCCATGCGGATGCGATTGATGTTATAAACCGACCCCTCGGTAGACTCAACCGCACAACGTATACCATGTTGTTTACGTCCCTTATTAACCAGGCGGCAGATTGCACCACCAGCAGGATAATAAACCCCCGTCAGGCTGCCTGTGCCAATGGTAACAAAGGATTCTGCAGCTGATGCTGCTGTCATTGCAATCGTTGAAACGAATAACAACCCGATAAGAATTTTTATGCGGGTTGGTTTTATATTGGAAATCACTGATGTCTCTATGGTTAGCTGCGTATCGTTTTTTATTACGGAAGCTCTGAATTAATCAGAGGTTCCTTATATTATCAATGCCGAGATCTCAATAATCCATCTGCATTATTTCACTCAAATCGGGTTGCCAGGCAAAGCATTTCATATCCACCCGATTATTTAACACCACGACACCTTCTTGCTGAAGCAGACCTTTTTGCCGCTCTGCTGACTCTGACCCTGCAGCAAATGCAAGCTGTCCATTGCTTTTAATGATCCGGTACCAGGGTAGCTGCATATCTGCAGGTGCCTGCTGCATGACAGAGCCCACCATACGTGCACGCCCCGGCAAACCCGCCAGGTCCGCAATAAAGCCATAGCTGGAAACCTTACCATGAGGTACACGACAGACGGTATCCCAGATTTGCTGTGATTTTTGCGGGTTAAACCTCAAATGGTGTAAGCTCCATAAATCATTTTGAAAGTGCTACTTATGCACTGACTAAAACTGCACAATTTGCTATCTTATACACTTTATCTTTGACCCTATCAGAACACAATGACAACTAGACAATTATTTCCCAGAACAACCCTGGCTCTATTAGTATTTATCCTGCTTAGTGCCTGCGCAACTAACATTGCTGGCCGTAAACAGATTATGCTGGTGTCGGAGTCTGAAGCGATTTCTGCTTCCAGTACGGCATATATGAATACACTGGATCCGTATAAACAAAAGGGGAAGCTTGATAACAACCCCAATCAGGTCAAAAGAATTAATCAGATTACCGATAAACTGATCAAGCAGGCCATATTGAAACGTCCTGCTTCAAAAAACTGGCAATGGAGTATCAAGGTTATTGATGACCCGAATACGGTGAATGCCTGGTGTATGGCAGGTGGCAAGATGGCGATCTATACCGGTTTAATCAATCAGTTAAAAGCGACCGATGA
The DNA here is from genome assembly GCA_050295575.1 of Gammaproteobacteria bacterium. Classification (GTDB taxonomy): domain Bacteria; phylum Pseudomonadota; class Gammaproteobacteria; genus JACNJF01. Next base: position 4,988 of record JBNKPX010000119.1, read on the forward strand.
TGAAATCGCTCAGGTCATGGGCCATGAAATTTCTCACGCACTGGCAAATCACTCAGCCGAGCGTATGTCGGTTGCTATGACCAGCGAACTTGCTGTTGGAGTTTATAACAAAGTAACCGGAAGTGTACCTACTGAGGGTTCACTCGCTTCTATGGCCGCTCAGGTAGCGATTACCTTACCTAATAGCCGAACCTCTGAATCTGAAGCGGATGCAATTGGCATTGAACTGGCTGCTAAAGCAGGATATAACCCTAATGCTGCGATAACCCTGTGGCAGAAGATGTCAAAACTCGGTGGTGGAGCTTCGCTGGAATTCTTGAGTACACACCCTTCCCCTAGAAACAGGGAAAAGACCTTGAAGAAGATGATTCCTAAGATGATGCCTTATTATCAGGCAGCCAAATAACAGGCTACCCTGAAGTAGCGGCGTTATTCGTCGCTATTTCAGGTCAAGCACATCCATCATATCGTAAAGTCCTTTATCTTTATCCTTTAGCCATTCAGCGGCTCTTAACGCACCTTTGGCAAATGTCATACGGCTGGATGCCTTATGTGTGATTTCAACACGCTCACCTACGCCAGCGAACATAACCGTATGATCTCCCACGATATCGCCGGCACGTATTGTTTCAAAGCCTATGGTTTTACTATCTCGTGCGCCGGTTTGACCTTCGCGACCATACACTGCGCATTCCTTCAAATCACGGCCCAATGTATCAGCAACAACCTGCCCCATTTTTAAGGCGGTACCTGAAGGCGCGTCAACCTTATGTCGGTGATGTGCTTCTATAATCTCAATATCGACATCATCACCCAGAACACGTGCGGCAGTCTGTAGTAATTTGAGACAAAGCGTTACGCCGACACTCATATTCGGCGCATAAACTATGGCTACAGTCTCAGCAGCCTTTTTGATTTTAGCCTCTAATTCTTCATCACAACCTGTGGTACCTATCACCATTTTACGATGCTGCTGAAGACAGTAATCAATATGCTGTGTGGTAATGCTAGGGTGCGTAAAATCGATCAATACATCGAAATCACTAGCGCGTGCCAAAGAGGATGATACCGGTACCTGAATCGTGCGGCCCAGTCCAGCAAGCTCACCCGCATCTATACCCACCAGGGTTGAATCTGGCCTTTCTGTGGCTGCAGTCAGGACTGACTTTTTTGAATTATTACAGGCTTCGATCAGGGTACGCCCCATACGTCCACCAGCGCCAGCAACTGCTATTTTTGTCATGTCGATATCCTCAATATAATCAGGACTTCATATCTTCGAAGAATTTCTTTACTCCATCCAGCCATGAAGTCTCATTCGGGCTGTGACTCTTGGTCGATTTTCCCATTGATTCTGCAAACTTTTCCAGTAATTCCTGTTGTTCCTTGTTTAACTTGACCGGAGTTTCTACTATAACACGACAAATCAAATCACCAACCGGACCACCGCGCACTGGTTTTACACCTTTTCCACGCATGCGAAATAGCTTATGTGTTTGTGTACCTGGCGGAATCTTTAATTTCAAACGGCCATTCAAGCTGGGTACTTCCAGTTCACCACCTAATGCAGCGACGACAATATTGATCGGCACATCACAATACAGGTCGGCATTGTCACGCTCAAAGATGGGATGCTGTTTAACCCGCATTTGAACGTACAGATCACCTGGAGGCGCGCCACGTTCTCCCATTTCACCTTCACCACTGAGACGAATACGGTCACCATTATCTACACCGGCTGGCACATCAACCGATAGAGATTTATAGTTTTTAACGCGTCCTTCACCATGACAGCTTGGACAGGGATCCTTGATCGTCTGACCCGTTCCACGGCAGCTGGGACAGGTTTGTTGAACAGAAAAGAAACCCTGCTGCATTCGTACCTGGCCATGTCCGCCACAGGTGCTACAGGTTTCAGGAGAGGTCCCTTTACGTGCGCCAGAGCCTGCACAATCGGTACAGGATTTATGCGTAGGAACCTTTATTTTAACCGTTGTACCCGCTACTGCATCTTCCAGTGATAACTCGAGGTTGTACTGTAAATCGGCACCTTTGCGAACGCGCTGACCGCCGCCACTGAAGATATCTCCAAAGATATCGCTAAAGGCATCACCGAATCCACCGCCGCCAAAACCACCGCCGCCAGCTTGCTGATTGACACCCGCATGACCGTATTGATCGTAAGCTGCACGCTTTTGTGCATTGGTTAAAATCTCGTAGGCTTCCTTGGCCTCCTTGAATTTATGTTCGGTATCTTCATCATTGTCGGTGTTTCGGTCAGGATGGTATTTCATCGCCAGACGTCGAAATGCTTTTTTTAATTCAGCTTCCGAGGCATCTCTTCCGACTCCAAGT
>JBNKPX010000120.1:0-7262 GCA_050295575.1 Gammaproteobacteria bacterium
CATTTCGCGGACCGTATCTCACAGGTACAGGACTTCATGGGCCGACAAATGCTGATCGAAAACCTGTCGAGCTATATCACCTATACCTCGGATGCGATGACCGAATGGGAATTTCTAACCGCAGTGGCAGAAAAAGCCGACTGTTATATTCTGCTTGATGTAAACAATATCTATGTCAGCAGTTACAACCATCATTTTGATGCGATGGAATACCTACAGGGTGTACCTGCTGAACGCGTCTGGCAACACCATCTGGCCGGGCATCAAAATACCGGCAACCTCATCATCGACACTCACGATGAACCTGTCATCGACCCGGTATGGGAGCTTTATGAAAAAACCGCCCAGCTGTTAGGTCCGGTATCTACCATGATAGAGCGTGATGCAAACATTCCCCCCTTAGCGGAAGTCATCGAAGAGCTTAATCAGGCGCGTGCGATAGCAGAACCCTATTATAAAAAGGGGGCAAAACAATGACCGATACAGAACAGGAGCTACGCGAAATTCAACTACGCTTTCAGGATTATCTGGAAGGCAAGTCAGAACAATTCGTGGGGGATATCGTTAGCACGAAAGATGCACTGGCAGAACATCGCCTGGGGGCATATTACAATGCCTATCGCATTCGACTGATCGACTGTCTGGCAAGCGACTTTTCTGCTGTACAGAAAACCGTAGGCAAAGAGGCGTTTGAATATCTGATACTGGATTATCTAAAGCACTATCCATCTGAACACCCCTCGGTACGCTGGGTGGGTAAACACATGGTGGAGTTCCTGCAACAAAGTGATCTGGAAGATAAATCTTTTCTGGCTGAACTTGCTCAATTCGAATGGAATCAGGGGCTCTGTTTTGATGCTGAAGATAGTGACCAGCATTTTACTCTGGAAGATATGGCTGCTCTCGACCCCACGCTGTGGCCTGGCGTATCATTAAATTTTAACCCATCGGTTAGATGGCTGGACATGAACTGGAATATCCCTCCTTACTGGGTCGCAGTAGATAAAGACGAAGAACCTGTTGAAAAACTATCTACCGAATTACCTACCCGCTGGCTGATGTGGCGTAACAATCTAAAACCCAACTGGCGTTCATTAGATACCCCCGAAGCCTGGGCCATTGAAGCTGCCTTTAACGGAAGTAACTTTGCCGAACTGTGTGAAGGACTACTTGAATGGTTAGGTGAAGATGCGGTTGCAATGACAGCAGCCAGCTATCTCAAGCAGTGGATACATGATGACATGATCGCTTCGATCAATTACAGCGAATTATAGGGCAATTCGCTGCCAAACCCAGAACAGGCCCATACAGGTGATGATCAAAGACCCCGGAATCACCACCAGTCGACGATATAACTGATCCTGACTGCGTAGCCAGAACACGGCAGCAAGCGCCAGAAGAATGACTGCGAGCTGTCCGGCTTCTACCCCAAGATTAAACGAGATCAAGGCAGTCACAAATTCACTCTCTGGCAGGCCCAGTTCAAATAGCACTTCAGCAAAGCCCATACCGTGAAGCAGCCCAAAAAGAAAAACTACAACAACCCGCCAGGGCTTCAGTTCTCGGGTCAATAGATTCTCTATGCCCACATAGGCAATAGAAAGCGCAATTAAAGGCTCAACAATTGCAGCCGACAGGCTAATCACCCCATAAACGCTTAGCGCCAGAGTAATACTATGCGCAACGGTAAAAGCCGTCACCTGCCACAGTAATGGAGCAGCCTTTCTACTGAGCAAAAATAATCCTAGCACAAACAGGATATGGTCCATGCCTTTAGGCAGGATATGCAAAAATCCCAGTACAGAATAATCCGCAAACACTGACTTCCATTCGCGTTGCTGCATAGGCTGCTGGATTTTAAAGGGAGGACTAGCCTGCCCATCCACCAGCCAATGACTGGCTTTTTCACCGGCATGATTAACAAAATTCACCACCATATCACCGTAGACAGGCTCACTACTCCATACGATATCACCCGTATGAAGTGGTAAACTAGCGTGGAAATAAATAATAGATTTTCGTGCCAACCGCGTATCAGCAACATCAGGCACATCAATGCTGTCATATATCCAGCTGAGTGGCTTATTCGAAATCGATAACATTAATCCGCTTTTATACGAATCGGCAAAAGACGCAAAACGTGTTGCCATTTCATCCGGCGATAGCGCACGAAACATTTTATATTGTTCCGCCTCGGGAGCATCATCGGTATTGTCATGTCCCGCACCTATACCTGCGAGCAAAGCTTCTGCATTAGCTTCCACAGATAATTCGATCAGCTGATCAGAAAAATTCAAATTCACAATGGTGGGACGGAGCTTATGCGCAAAAGCGGTAGACAGCTGGGTCAAGGCGACAGTGAATAAAATAACATGCAACAAACGCATAAAAACTTATCGATTTATCCTGCTGATGTTCAGCCTGATTAGTGGAAATGTTCTGGCTCATGAATACCAGATTGAAGCGCAACTATTCTATACCGGGGCGATGAAAACTGTCGAACTATCATTACAGCGGGGTAACCACTAAGAAGTAGAGTTGGCGTAGGTCCTCTTTACTGTTTTGAAATATTTTTAAAGCGCCATGGTGTAAGCCTGATAAATACAGGGAATTTATGTGAGTTAACTATCAGATGTCAGATAATTTTGTATGGGTCAGCATAGCGGTACACAACGCTAGGAAACATGTAGGTAAGAAGAAAGCTTAATTCTTTAGCATAGATTATGCCTTTTCTTAGGCCCTGATAACCTCTTCTATACTTTTTGATAGAGGCTTGATATAGATCAATTAGGCTGTTCTTTATTATTAGTACTCATATCCATCAATTATATTCAACAGTACTGTTTACTTAACAGGCAATTATTGAACAGGGAATTATAGGGTAATTAATCGGGTTGTTTACGGAGGATAAATTAATGTTCAAAGATCTAAAATTAATCACAAAACTGGCTTTAGCCTTTTTAGTGCCAGTTGTCTTTTTGATGGCCAATGGCATCAATAGCATCACCTCACTACGTTCTGCCAACAAAGGTTTAGAAACCGTTTATAACGACCGAGTTGTTCCATTGCAGGGACTTAAACGAATAGCTGATGCATATGCCGTTGCCGTAATAGATGCCGTTAATAAGACAAACGCGGGGATTATGACGGCCGAGGATGCGGAAGCAGGCATTCGTGAATCAGCTCAACTTATCAAAAAAGAATGGGCCGCTTATATGGCGACCGAACTAACACCAGAGGAAGAAAAATTGGCCGCTGAAGCCAATCAGTTATTTATTCCTGCTAACCAGGCTATTGTTAAGCTTGAGAATGCTCTGAAACAACAATCGGGTTACATTGCTGGCTCGCTCAATTTATTTGATGGTCCTTTGTACGAAACAATCGATCCGATCAGCAGCAAGATCACGGAATTAGTTGATTTACAGCTTCGTGTTGCTAAAGATGAATTCGATATTTCAACCCAACAATACCATAAGACAATGACCCTTGAAGTGTCATTTATTGTGGCAGCTATCATTATTGCAATCTTGATCGGTTTCTGGCTAGTCCGTAGCATTATGCATCAATTGGGTGGCGAACCAGCATATGTCACTAGAATAGTATCACGCATAGCAGCAGGTGATTTAACAGTACATGTGCAAACCAAGCCCGATGACACGACTAGTCTGTTGAGTGCTATGAAAAATATGTTAACTCATCTGCTTGATATCGTCAGTAATGCAAAAATTGCGAGTCAGAATATTGCACAGGGCTCAACTCAACTCAGTGAATCGGTACAAAATCTATCCAGTGGAGCCTCTGAACAGGCCGCTAGTGTAGAAGAAACCTCTAGTGCGCTGGAGGAAATGAGTGCAAATGTGGATCAGAATGCTGATAACGCCAAACAGACTGAAAAGATGGCTGAAGAATCAGCCAATATGGCGAAGGAAGGTGGAACTGCAGTTAAAGAAACCGTTGATGCAATGAAACATATCGCGGATAAAATCAGTGTCATTGAGGATATCGCCTATGAAACAAAAATACTGGCATTGAATGCGGCGATAGAAGCGGCAAGAGCTGGCGAGCATGGGAAAGGTTTTGCAGTGGTTGCTGCAGAGGTAAGAAAATTAGCTGGCAGCAGCGAAATAGCCGCTAATGAGATTAGTGAACTTGCCAGATCGAGTGTCTCGGTATCTGAACGGGCCGGGCAACTACTCGAACAAATGGTGCCCAGTATTGCTAAAACAGCAGATCTTGTGCAGGAAATTAGCGCCGCCAGTGAAGAGCAGTCTAGTGGTATCGGAGAAATTAATGGTGCAATGACCCAGTTGGATTCAGTGACACAAAATAATGCCGCACTTGCCGAAGAACTGGCATCAACATCAGAAGAGATGAATTCTCAGGCGTTGTCACTAGAGGATATGATGTCCTTCTTCAATATAGAATCCGGTGAGCAGGCCAGGCCTCGTAGAGAACAGATAAATAACAAGCACAAGCATAGTCGGGAGTTGCAAAAGCCCAGTACGAGTAATAGAGAGAACAGACCGGACAGAGATGAAGGTGTCGATGTAGATCTGCCTAATGGCTTCGAGCGCTTTTAAGGGAGTTGTCATTTCATCTTTTAGATAAGATTACCTATCAAATCTCGGAGCCTGGGGATTCTTGGGAGGCGGTACGTATTTATTGAAGCTTTATGAACGACCAGTATCGATACGGATCTAGCTATCCTTACAGCTTGAAAGAAATGACTGGTTAGAGTCGGCTTGAGATAATTCGGTCACAATCTCAAATGACCGCTTTAAATGTAAAGATTTTTCCTGTTTCAATGCACGTTGTGAAACGCTGCGTTGAAGTTTTTCCCGACACATAATCCCTCCCCTGAAAATTCATTCAAGCACCAACCTTGTATCACAGGTTGCAGGGTCATTTTGTCTTGAGAAGACATTCAAAAAAACACCCAACACAGATAAACAAATCCAAAATTTCGTCTTAACGGCACTTTCATTAACTGAAGCCATAGCCGAATAGCTTAAGATTAGTTTTTCAATTTATGGGGGTCGTAAATTATTTTTACATCGAACTTAATTGATATTTCAGGAACATATTCATCAACCACCAATTGTTCCTGATACACGAGAAATAATGTGTCTGATTCTGTATCTCCTGAAAAATGAAATTCCATTTCTCCATATTTCAGAATTTTACCTCGTTTCTGTTTCCGTCCATAACCACCAATATAATCGGGTATCCCGAATAGCTCAATAAAATCTGCTCGCGTAGTATAACCTGAAACAGTCGCTACTACTCCGTTTATAACTATCTCTGTTGACTGTATTTCCATTTCAATTTAGCCTAACGCCTACAGCAAAGGAAAACCATAGCGCAGCGTAGTTCCGACTGCTGCCGCTTGTTAGGCATTTTGTAACCCCTCTACACCCCGTAACACAAGTGATTTACAGATAGCATCTAATCTACCTGGGCTCTCGCTGTCTGTAACGAAGTATTGCTCTGATTTGAGAAGAGCTTTACCTTTTGGAAAAGCATAAATATCTGTGTCATAGTTTTTGATGGAGCCCTCAAGGTAGAAATTATATAGACCATCAAAATCACTTTTTGAGGAGAAGACCAATTCATTTTTTTTAAGCCATGAACGAAACTTTCGATTTATGGCATCTAATTCTGGGAATTTTTTCTTGAGTTGTGTTGTAAGAAAATGAACCTCACCAACGCTCAATAATGCACCACGTACCGATGTAACTGGGTAGATAGAAACAACTGGAGATTCATTTTGGTTTATATCTCCGTTTTCATTACGCACAAGCTCACCGATTGATGGGAACCATATATGTACTGACCTATCAGATTTCAGTATCTCTGGCTCATGATCAGAAAACCAATCTATGCCATCTTGGTTTTCTTCTTCGCTTGCGATGTATCTATAAGTTGATCCCATCTCTCTTCTTCTTTCGCCTAACGCCCCGCATCACCGGGAATTTGCGGCGCGCAGCAGAGCAAATTATCCGAGTGAATGCGATTGTTAGCCATCCTTGTTACATCCGGAAAGCCAATCGCACAAATCAGAATATTCCTTTAAGTCAATTCTTGGGCCAATCCTCATCTTTTCCTCGACAGCATCTGCGGTAAATGATGATGAAGTAATTACAAGACCAAGATTAGCTCGCCTTGCTTCGGTTACACCATAAAGCCCACGAATCACTTCTACGCCGACTTTGTTATCCGGCGAGTATCTCTTGCATTCGGCTAGAAACGTTAGTTCAGTGATACCCGACTTCATTGTTCCAAATAGATCATAACCCCCATCTCTTGTTTGCTTTGTCAGTTGCACATCGCAGCCCTGATCCTTTAGTAATTTGGCAACAAGTTCCTCGAATCTTCTAGGAGGAAGCTCAAACATGAGTCGTGGCCTTTTAGCCAATTCACTAATTAATCTGTCATTGACCTCTTGTACGATTACAAGCTTTTCTTTTAGGGACGACTCATTTTCGTACAGTGCCTTGGTTTCGGAATCCTTTAATCGATTGTAAAACTCCTGAAAACACGTTACATCTTCTTCGGTGACTATGTAATTCGGTGTGACTCCGTGAATGCCTGACCTCTCGAATGCTTGAACCAGATGGAATGGTCTCATCCCCAACTGTTGAGCTATATAACCAACTGTTCCTGTGGGTTGGCTTCCATATTTTGCGCCCACTGCTGCACCGAAACGTCGATCTATTGAGCGATAGTTCCTCTTGTCAATGTGAAGGTACTTCTTTTTGCTCATCTATGTGGAGGCTAACATCTAAGCATTTATACAAAGGGCGTAGCCCAAAGTATAAATGTCTGTTGAACTGAGCCGCGATGGGCACACTCCTTAATATAAGGGGATTGTATTGCAGTGACCCGTTTTGGGTTTGCTGTTTCAGGGTGCCTATGTTTTCCATTTGCTCCAGATCCTGATCGTTTTTCCCGTTGTATCACATTATTCCCTGCTGTTTTAATTCATTTTCAGCCGAGTTTACGGGATTTTACAAGTTTTGAACATAGGGACCCCTCAAGCATTTTATTGCCTGTCCAGATTGTTGGGTTTTCAGTTTTTTCTATTTATCTCATATCGTCAGCTCGGTAAGGGATGAGCCCAGCTGTTCTCTGGCTCTATCTTGTATTTGAAGATCAACCCCCCTTTTTTACATTTCGGACAGGGGTAAATGATCGACCCATCATCACTGGTTTTAGTGACTTCAGGGGCTACTGCCTCCAAAATCTTGCGGATCAGTTTGATC
>JBNKPX010000121.1:0-7098 GCA_050295575.1 Gammaproteobacteria bacterium
CCCGCTGGATTTCACTTCATCCATTTCTGTAGAGGGATCAGGAACCATATCGTTCACCGCGATCACCATCTCTGGAGACGTTCCCCAGGTAACCTGTGGCTGAATACTGGCCGCTTCGATGACAATTTCGCGATCAAACACCGCGTTAGCATCAGAATGCAGTGTATTCCAGTAGCTCACCGCCTGATCCCATTGCTCACCAGTGGGGGAAAAGGGACGCCCCTGCACATAATCGATGGTGGTTTGATCACAGGCGATCATACCTGCTCTGGCACCGCCTTCGATGGCCATATTGCACACAGTCATACGACCTTCCATCGACAGATTTGTGATCGCTTCACCGGCAAACTCAATGGTATAGCCCGTTCCACCCGCAGTGCCAATCCGGCCGATAATCGCCAGCACGATATCCTTGGCGGTAACCCCCTTAGCAACCGCGCCCTTAATAGTAATACGCATATTCTTTGATTTTTTCTGAATCAGACACTGAGTAGCCATCACATGCTCAACCTCAGAGGTACCGATACCAAAGGCTAATGCGCCGAATGCACCATGTGTAGCAGTATGCGAATCACCACACACCACGGTCATACCGGGTAAGGTAGCACCCTGTTCTGGTCCGATAACATGCACTACACCCTGACGTATATCGTCCATCTTGAATTCATTGAGATCAAAATTCGCACAGTTCTGGTCCAGTGTATCTACCTGCAATCTAGCCACGGGGTCAGCAATCGCCTGACTACGCTCCACCTTATCGGTAGGCACATTGTGATCAGGTACCGCCAGAATCGATTCCTTTCGCCATAGCGCACGATTGTTAATGACCAGCCCCTCAAATGCCTGAGGCGAGGTAACCTCATGTACCAGATGACGATCGATATACAGCAAAGCTGTACCATTCTCTTCCTGCTGGACTACGTGTCGGTTCCAAACCTTGTCATAAAGCGTTAAAGCTGTCATCGCATTCACCTTGATTGTTAACTGTTGCTGAGTCTAACCTTGATTAACGAATAACTCTAATTCATAATTTTCATATCTAACATAACCAGATGGAATACAGGTCATGGATACCGCCAACCTTCAGGCCTTTATCAAGGTTGCAGAAACCCGTTCGTTTTCATTGGCAGCCGAACAGCTGTTTTTAACTCAGCCTGCCATCAGCAAACGCATTAAACAGTTGGAAGAACAGCTGGGCACACATCTTATAGATCGCATTGGCAAACAACTCAGCCTGACGCGTACTGGAGAACTGCTATTGCCCAGAGCTCGCCAGATCATGCTCGACCTGCAATCCATACGTCAGCAGATAGCCGACATGGAAGGCAGCCCTATGGGCTCACTGAGTATGGCAACCAGTCACCATATAGGTCTGCATAGACTGCCGCCGGTGCTGCGCGCCTATTCTGCCGAATACCCTGAGGTTGATCTGGATCTACACTTTATGGATTCAGAACAGGCCTGTAGCCTGATTGAACATTACCAGATGGACCTGGCCGTAGTAACCCTGCCTTTCGTTACCTCGTCTGCACTGGATTACCAGACCGTATGGATAGATGAATTAAAAATTGTCTGCTCCAGCAATCACCCTCTGACACAGGTCGATAAACCCGCGCTTGAAATGCTAACCCAGCATGCGGCAATACTGCCTTCACATGGCACTTTTACCCGCGAAGCTATTGAAAGCGCACTAGCTCCTTTTAAGGATGAACTCAAGATTAGCCTGGAAACCAACTACCTGGAAACCATCAAGATGATGGTTTCGGTCGGCCTGGGCTGGAGCATCCTGCCGATGAGTATGGTCGATCACAGTCTAATCGCACTGGATATAGCCGAGTTCAACTGCAGTCGTCAGCTTGGCATTGTGATCAACCCAAGACGTAGCCATTCGCGTGCGGTTGACGCCATGCTAGAAACCATTCAGCAGTTTGCAAGGGACGAATCGGAATAGCTTAATCCCTGTACTCGACCTTTCACACATGGCATTAGTTTAAAAACTTGCTATATTAATGCCCGTTATCAATTTACAGGAAGGTATAATCATGAAAAAGATCATTAGCAGCCTATTTATACTGAGCTTATTTATCAGCACTCAGCTGCTGGCAGGTAGTGTCAGCCGCAGCCAATTTACCAGTGCCATTGTAGATCGCGAACCGGTCGACCTGATAGAAACACTGTCTACCGATAAAAATAATATCACCTATTTCACCGAACTCACCGAGCTACAGGGACAAACCATTACCCATCAATGGCTATACAATGGTGTCGTCATGTTTGAGAAATCATTTGATGTGGGTGGGCCACGCTGGAGAGTATGGACCAGAAAATCTCTGCAACCCGGCTGGAGTGGCACCTGGTCTGTCAATACACTGGATGGGGAAAGAAATGTAATCCTCAGCCAAACCTTCGAGTACCAATAGTTAATCATCTAACGCAGCAAAGACCCCGCTTCTTTGCTGCGTTTCAATGCATAGAATCAATCAGTTTTTCTGCACCCGTAAAGCAATCAATAATCCAGTAAATGCAGTGGCTGCCGCAAGCATAAAGGTCATCTGTGGTGAAACACTCTCCCACAAACTACCCGCAAAAAAACTACCCAGTGCACCACCCGTACCGAAACTTACCGATGCATACAGCGCCTGTCCTCGCCCTTGATGGTCGGGAAAGAATTCCTGAATAAGATGAATAGAAGCCGCATGAAAAAGGCCAAAACTCGCCGCATGCAGGCATTGAGTCAGTACCGCCAGTAACAATACATCAGAAAACCAGGCCATCAACACCCATCGCAAACTGGTTATAGCAAAAGCAACTACCAACCAGAATGCTGCAGCTCGAAACTTCAGTAAACGTGGCATAAACATAAATAAAACCACTTCAGCCATCACTCCTAATGACCACAACAACCCAATGCTAAAGCGTGAATAATCCAGGCTTTCCATATACAGCGAATAAAAGGTGTAATACGGACCGTGACTGGCCTGCAGAAAAAAACAGCTGGCTAATAAGGCAATCACCTGCGGTTTTTTTAACACCGTCAGAATATTCACGTCTGTTTCTGTAACCGCTCTCTGTTCTTTAACCGGTAATGTCGACAACCAGATAAATAAAAATATCATGAATAATATCAAAGGCAGTTGATTGATCGATAAAGTCTGGAAAAGCCCACCCAGTGCAGCCGCTGTCGCAATAAACCCCAACGACCCCCACAGCCGAATCTGACCGTAGCGATATTTTTCATTGCCCAGCTGACTGAGTGTCACGACTTCAAACTGAGGCAGGGCTGCATTCCAGAAAAAGCTGAACAATAGCTTCAACCATAAAATACTCCAGAAACTGTCATACCAGAGCAGCGGCAGAAAACAAAGCAGCGATAAGAATGACGTCAACTGGACAATGCGGATATGATAGCCAGTCCGATCGGCAACCCAGCCCCATAGATAAGGAGCAACGATCTTGCTGATAGCCAGAGTTGCCATCAACTGACCAATCTCTAGAGCCGAAAAACCAAGGCTATCCAGATACACCGTCCAGAAAGGTATCAGAGCCCCAAGACTGGAAAAATAAAAAAAATAAAAGCGCGACAGACTCCAGTATTTTTTTTGCATAAAGAAGTTGACTGACCGAGCCTAGTCAATCTCTTCTATATATGACCGGCCAATGGGCGTCTGAACATATTGCTTTTTACCATTATTCATCACCCAGAAATAATAATAGCCCTTACCCGGTTCCGAAGTAACCTTGCCATCTCTGATGATCCAGCTTTTCACATGATTGCCATCGGCATAGGTCACTTTATAATTGCCTTCCAGCCAGGTAACACCCAGGTGAGAGATTTTATTTTGCTGCTCTTCACTACAGGCCGCTAGTAATAGCAATAAAGGAATGATCAGGTAGCGCTTTTTCATTTTTTAATCTCGAAGAAATTATTTAACCAGAAACAGGATTAACAGTGCCAGTAAGGCAGGAAGCCCCTGAATCCAGAATATGCGTTTGCTCACAGTTAGCGCACCAAATACTCCGGCAATAAAAACACAGCCTAGAAAAAACAATTGCACAGAAAATACCTGCGACCAAAGCCCCCATACCAGCCCAGCGGCCAGAAACCCATTGTACAGGCCCTGATTTGCAGCCAGAACTTTAGTTATATCCGCCTTTTCCTGAGACATGCGAAACACCTTAAGCCCAATGGGCCTGGTCCACCACAGCATTTCAAGCAATAGAAAAAACATATGCGAAATGGCGATCAACACCAACAAACCATTCAATATCAGTTTCATCAATCAGATCTCACTCGGCTGAAGAAGGTATGATCGGTGTAGAGCACTCTACCCCGGCATTCTGTGCACGATGGCGTAACATATGGTCCATTAATACGATGGCCAGCATGGCTTCGGCTATTGGTGTCGCACGTATGCCAACGCAGGGATCGTGTCGCCCCTTGGTGATGACCTCAACCGACTCACCATTCAGATCCACCGAATGACCGGGCAGATGCAGGCTGGATGTCGGTTTAAGCGCAATATTCACCACGATATCCTGCCCTGAAGAAATCCCGCCTAGAATACCGCCTGCATGGTTAGAAAGAAATCCTTCCGGAGTAATCTCATCGCGATGCTCCGTGCCTTTTTGAGTGACACAATCAAAGCCAGCGCCTATCTCTACACCTTTTACCGCATTGATGCTCATCATCGCATGTGCGATTTCAGCATCCAGACGATCAAAGATGGGTTCGCCCAAGCCGGGCTGTATACCTTCGGCCACCACCGTCACCGCAGCCCCAATGGAATTACCTTCCTTGCGCAGAGCATCCATATAGCTTTCCAGCTCCTCAACCCTGGAGGGGTCTGGGCTGAAAAAGGGGTTAGTATTCACCGCATCCCAGTCTTTTAACTCCAGCTTGATAGGGCCTAACTGAGAAAGATAGCCGCGAACCTTGATGCCATATTGTTGTGCCAGATACTTCTTGGCAATGCCGCCGGCGGCCACGCGCATCGCGGTTTCACGTGCAGATGAGCGACCACCGCCTCGGTAATCACGAAAGCCATACGTCTGGTTATAGGTATAATCCGCATTCCCTGGACGGAACTGGTGCATGATATTGCCATAGTCTTTGGAGCGCTGATCGGTATTGTTGATCAACAATCCAATAGAGGTACCCGTGGTCCTACCCTCAAACACACCAGAGAGGATTTTCACCTCATCCGCTTCACGACGTTGCGTGGTATGGCGCGAGGTGCCCGGCTTGCGTCGGTCCAGATCTTGCTGCAAATCCGCCTCAGAAAGCTCCAGCCCCGGAGGACAGCCATCCACAATACAGCCAATGGCAGGGCCATGGCTTTCACCAAACGAGGTGACTACAAATAATTTTCCAAAACTGTTACCAGACATAAAACTCTCTTAAATATCAAGGAAACCTCTGAAAATCCAGATTTTTAGAGGTTCCCTTATGGTTGTATTGATTTATTAGCCATTTGCTACAATGATATTGATATGACACATTCTACTCGAAAATTAGGCAATACGTTTACCTGGCTGGGCTGGATTATAGGTTTTTTTCTACTCGCCCTGCTCTTCCAAAAGCTGCTTGATCAGCAAAATAATCCCAATCGAGCGGTAAAGACCTTAACCGGCGATGGATTTTACGAGATCGAGCTGCAACGTAATCGCTATGGACACTATGTACTGGATGGAGAAATCAACCGGCAAAAGGTGACCTTTCTGATCGACACCGGGGCCACAACCACCAGCATCCCTGAGGACATCAGTGAGCGCTTAGGGCTACGCAAAGGATTATCCATGCAGGTAGAGACAGCCAATGGAACCACCACAGCGTATCGCACCAGACTCGATAGCTTAAACATAGGTTTAATCGAATTTAATGATGTACTAGCCAGCATCAACCCGGGATTCGACAGCGATGAAATATTACTGGGTATGAATATTCTTAAGAACCTGGAGCTGGTTCAGCGCGGTGAAACCATGATTATCAGAACCCCTCAATATTAGCTTTTAAGTTTTACCTTATTAGACAAGAAACTCTGCTAATTTGATGCTGTTAAAATAATTCACCACAGAGACACAGAGATCACTGAGGTAAAAATACTTATCTTGAGAATTCAAAAGGTTTCTCAGGTATGAAAACCTCTTTTTCGATTAAAACGGGGTAATAATCAGGCAAACTTTTCCTCTCCGTGACCTCGGTGTTCTCGGTAACCGCTCCCTGCGTTACTCTAGTTACGGGCATCCGGCCCTAATCTGTGGTGAAAACATTCTAAAAAATTGAAACGGCTCAAACTTAACGTCAGCAAGGATGTTTTAACAAATATTTAATTTTTTATACAACTCAGTGAACTTCCTTAAACTGGCTTTCTCTAAATCGGGGTATATGGTCACTACCATGACAAAAATTATCTATTAACCAATGAGGAAACACTCTATGAATACAACAAAAAAAATCTCTGGCTTCGCTCTGGCAGCTGCTGCCGCAACTATGTTCTCAGTAGCACCTATGAACGCTTCAGCTATGGAATCTGGTAAATGCATCGGTGGCAACAGCTGTAAAGGAACCAGTGCCTGTGCAACAGCAACTACCAGCTGTGCCGGTCAAAACTCCTGCAAGGGTCATGGTTGGGTTAAATCAACCAAATCTGATTGTGATGCTGCAGGTGGAAAATTCGAAGGTTAATTCTTCACTTCAATTTACCCTCTCTACTATTTAATCACCGCTCCCTGTAGCGGTGATTTTTTTTGCACAACATATTTAAGATATCTGTGATCACAATGTTATGCTTCTACAACATCTGAAGCACCGCTTTAATAGAATTTAATCAGGCACTCACCCGCATCGAATCAGAATTCGACAGCAATGAAATGTTACGGGATATGACTATTCTTAAAAACCAGCAACTGATTCAGCGCGATGAAATAGTGATTATCAAAACTCCTTAAATATTAGATTTAACAAATATTAATTTTTTTTAACAACTCACTGAACTTCCATAAACAGACTTTCTCTAAAGCAGGGTATATGGTCACTACCATGACAAAAATTATCTATTAACCAATGAGGAAACACTCTATGAATACAACAAAAAAAAT
>JBNKPX010000122.1:0-7086 GCA_050295575.1 Gammaproteobacteria bacterium
CTTTATTGTTAATCTTTGGCGAAAATCGACCGGCTCAGAAAGAGTTTTTCCCGCTGTTAATCGTCGCCGTTGGGGTCGTCATCGGTTTTCCGCTGCTGACGGCTTTTGCACTGCTCTATATCACCTCCGCAGAATCTCTGGTATTTATTGGCTTGCTCCCCATGGTAACTGCGATTTTCGGTATGCTACGCGGTGGAGAGCATCCATCCCGAGCTTTCTGGCTGTTTGCTGTCACAGGAAGCGCCATCGTCGTCATCTACGCACTGACTCGGGCAGGCAGCGTATCCATCGCTGGCAACCTGCTGATGCTAGCCGCCATCTTTGTCTGCGGGCTCGGTTATGCAGAGGGTGCCAGGCTTTCCCGACGGCTCGGAGGCTGGCAGGTGATTTCCTGGGCTCTCGTCCTGTCGTTACCCTTGATGTTAATTTTGTTGGTCATATACCTGCCAACAGTCCCTGAAATTGTAAAACCGTCAGCCTGGGCCGGTCTTGCTTATGTATCGCTCTTCAGTATGTTGATTGGTTTTGTGTTCTGGTATCGTGGTCTTGCCCAGGGAGGCATTGCGGCGATTGGGCAATTGCAACTCTTGCAACCTTTTTTTGGCCTTTTTATTGCGGCTGTCCTGCTGCATGAAGTTATAGAATGGTCCATGGTGATAGTCGCCATCGCCGCAGTATTATGCGTTGCGGGTGCGAAGAGATTCAGTTTACCACCAGTGTATCCAGGCAATCCTCAATCACTTGAGGTCACCTGTGAATCTTAATTCTCAAAAGCCGGAGTCACCCATCTCAGCTTACATTTCACAGATCAGCAGTTCAGACTTAGCATTAAGCCATAAAAATATCGGTTTCAGACACCTGGATATCTCTGGTTTTTGATCGGCCTTATTAGAACCGATTGTGAGTCATTTTGTAGTGTCAGCGAACATGGACGTGCGCTGAGGGCGGTCGAGCAGCAAGGGTTGGATGCCCACAGGTAGAATAATGCGGGACGCCTAAAGGGATTTAGGTGTTAGGGCGAAGCAGGATGCCAGAGCCGAGCTATTATCGAGATGCTACGGAGAAAGGAAAGCGTAGGTGGGTGAAACAAATTTACGGGAGGGGCCTGCAACAATAAGAGTGCATCCAGTTATTCAACTACTTTGATCTGCGCCCGGTTTACAACAAACTAAAGCTCCTTACTTTCTCTAGTGAGATGGTATTTCAAGTGCATCAAGAGCATCCAGAATGGGAATCACATAACCGATGTCAGCGGAGACTCCATCTTTTGTTTCTATTCTTGCTACAGTAATGCCAATCACATTTCCTGATTTATTGAATACCGGGCCACCCGAGTTACCATGATTAATCGCAGCATCGGTTTGATAGAAATCTCTGTTATTAAGTTTTCTTCTGGCTGAAATAATTCCGCGTGTAATTGAAAAATTGAGCTTTTCATCCAACGGAGTGCCGACGACGTACACTTCCTCGCCCGGCCTGACCGGGTTGGTATTGATTTGCAAAGGTTGCGCATCAATAGGACTATCCAGTTTCAATAGAGCGACATCTCTTCCTGGGTGGCTGCGTAAGACTACAGCACGAATTTCTTTTCCACCCTGAACGACTATTACCATTTTGCTGTTTTCGACAACATGCTGGTTTGTCAATATGTAGCCAGGTGAAGAGACCAGGAACCCACTACCATGGCCGCTCACTGTGCGAATAGTAACGGCAGCTTTTTCAATATCCCCTGTTTTCGCTATAAAGCTCGAATTTGCAGTACCATGCTGTATATTTACATCCGATATATTCATTCCTGTATCTAGCATGCTGGTCTGGGTGTTTGGAGCTGCAACTAATAAATCGATAAAATTTTGTTGTGCAAGTAAATTGTTAGTTGCCTGGCGAAATGCAAGCTCTGCACTAATTGCGGCCCCATTGAATCGGGCAGGTTTCCTGAAACTGTCTTCAAAACCTTCTGTAGTAGTTTTTAGAACCACTTGGCGGGCAAGGTTATCAAAAACTACCCACTCCACTTTCATGTAAGTGGCATTTTGAGTAAACGTCTGTAAATTCGATGCGCTCCTGCTTCCACAGTGGAATAACTTCATATCTGTTACCACTGCTACCAGGCTTAAATCACTGCTCGAGGTTTGTTGCCTGGAGAAAGTTTTCTTGCCAGCAACTGTGTATTTGTTTTCAGTGAATACTTCCTCAAACGATTTTATCAATTCGCTATTCTTGAAAATATACATTGCGTTACTGAGCATCAACTTACCCTTATGCCTGCATGGAAATGGCGCTGTGGGTGGGTTGTCACTCTGACGTAATTGCGCCGCTTTTGCCCTTACATTTCGGGTATATTGATAAGTTTTTCCAACCACTTCTTTTACTTTCGCTTCGCCTTTTAACTCGATCGAGACCCGCTCAAGCAATACTGTCCGGGTGTTTTCCGATAAGGTATTTTTTATTGGAGTGAGAGCGGTTACACGAGGAAATTTGGTGGATGAGGTAGTTTTTCTCTGCTCTAGTTTAACAACATCAGCTTTTTGCTTTAGTTTTTTCGGGGGCTTGTCAGTGAAATGTACCTTACCGTTTCCATCGACATATTTGTAAACCGCCGCATGAGCCAACTGAGAGCCGAATAGTGAACTGAAGATTACTACTAATAGAACAAGAAAACGGATAGGCTTACACATTGTATTTCCATATAAAAGATCTATACATGCCAATTCAAGGATAATAGAAAATAATTTTACTCACACAGCCATGACTCATGTAACGGTAGTTATTGCTGCATTAATTTTTGGAAGGTAATCATTATTCCAAATAATAGGAAAAATGCAACCATAGCCCCCCCCTTTAGCTTTATCAGCTCGCGCTTTCGGCATAAAACGATGCGGTCCAGATAATAAATGCCACTATGGTTAGCTCTAGCATTGTTACATCCGACGGAATTAGTGCTCTCTAAAGATAATTACAAGATCCTTCTTTTTTGAGGCAACTATGCGGCCCCCCCTGATTTACTTAATCTTCGTTCCCTTAGTGGTAAATTTAGCTTTCAAGCAATGAGGCTTATTACTCCATAGCAGACTACCGATAATCGTATCAAAATCATTGAATTCCTTTCCTTCATGCCCTACCGGGCAAATGAGATTACGAAAAGGCTGAAATATTAGGGACACAGTACCAGGTAGCAAGCCTTACAATATACACGATGTCATCGTAAGACTTGCCGTACTTTTGAATTACTTAGCTTTTCTTAGCCAGCATAACGTGCAGAATAGCACCCAGAACCGCACCTATAATCCAGCCAAAGCCATTGAGGTCAGATAATGCTGGAACCCACACAGTTGCCACAGCAAATATTGCCGCTATTGCAAGGGCGATTAGGGCTCTGATATTCCAGCCTCCATCGTAGTAATACTTACCACCAGGATCAGTTGAGTACAGTTGCTGAATATCGATATTCTGTTTTTTAATCAGGTAATAATCCGAAATCATGATGCCATAGACAGGCGCGAGTATTGCACCAAGTGTATTTACAAAAGGAAATATACCGATGTTTGAAATCACGGATACCCATAACGAAGCCAGAATAAAGCCGGTAACTGCGGTAATAAGCCCGCCAATACGGAAATTTATTTTCCCCGGAATAAGGTTGGCCAGGTCATACGCTGGTGGTACAAAATTGGCTACCATATTGATACCTACCGTAGCAGTAAAAAATGCAAACGCTGCGACAATGGACAAGCCAAGATTATCAACCTTTGCAACCATGTCAGTTGGATTAGTCATGGTTTCCCCGAATATTACGACAGTGCCTGCAGTAATAATCAACGTGATAAACGAGAATAAAACCACATTGCCCACTAGCCCCCAAAAGTTTCCTTTCTTCATTTGGCCTTCATCACTCACAAAACGAGCAAAATCACCAAAGTTGATTACTACTGCTGCAAAGTAAGAAACCATGGTGCCAAAAATTGCAAAGAATGCTGCGACTGAGCCGCCTTCATAATCGCCACTACCACTAAAAATATTGCCTACTTCTGATAACAGGTCGGCGCCGGATTTGTACCATATAACAATCATGAGTAATAACATGACAAGGTAAACGGCTGGGCCAGCAATATTCAGGAAGCGTTTAATTAGATCGATTCCATTCCAGAAAAGATAGATCTGGAATACACCCACCAGTGCTAGTGAAATCCAGTCTACGGAGGTCAAGCCCAATATCTTTGCAGCATCGGGGGAAGCACCTGTTAGCGCATTAATCAGTAGCGCGACAGCTGTAGAAGCAAAGTAGGTCTGTGCCCCATACCAGAAGATAGCTACTACACCTCTGATCATGGCTGGGAAGTTCGCGCCGATGACACCCATGCTTACGCGAGCAAATACAGGATAGGGAATTCCATGCCTGACACTTGGGGATCCCGACAAATTTGTCAGGAACATAATGAAAAAACCGGCAAGGATTATCGCCGCAAACACAGCCCAGCCGTTAAGGCCATAACTGAGAAAGAGTGAAGCTGCAAGAGTGTAGCCGAACAGGCTCTGGACATCATTTGCCCAGACATTAAAGATCTCAAACCAGCCCCAGTTTTTCTGGTTGGCAGGCGTGGGAGCTAAATCTTCATTGTAAAGTCGTGGATCATGGTTAGTAATTTCAGTCATTTTGGTGCCCTCAAAAAATATGGTTAGATGTACTTAGTAGCGCCTGGGTGTACTTTATTATTTTTGATGCTAAAGAACGGTAATTGAACTTTTATTAAATTACAAATTGTATTTTAATTGATACTTTATTGCTCTTTATTGGTGCAGGAATAACTATAACCTATTTGTGTATGAATGAGTCTAGTGCATTTACTATAAAATCGAATACACTATAAGCTCTTCTTTAACGGCTATCCTCATTGAGTTGAGGCGGAGTAATAAACTTCATGGGAGGCAAAACAGTCAACCTGGACGAAAACGTGTATGGACGGGTATTTGATGCAATTTTGGAGCAACGCTTAGTATCAGGCACACGCTTAAACGAGGAAGAACTGGCCCAGATTTTTTCGGTAAGCCGAACAGTCATACGTAAAGCGCTCGTCCGATTAACTCATGATGGTATTGTAGAGTCCCGTCAAAACAGGGGCTCAAGTCTTATAACTGTAAGCCCTGAAGAGGCTCGTGAAATTCTCGAGGCTAGAAGATTAACCGAAGGCGTTTTAGTCAGACTGGCTTGTGAAAAAAATACCCCAGCTCAGATTGCTGAGTTAAATAATTTGATTCTCGAAGAAGAAAAAGCTGTAGAAGCAGGGAATCATGGTAAAAGCCTGAGAATATCAGGAGAGTTTCACTTTAAAATCTCTGAAATTGCGAGCAATAAACCATTAGCAGAGTTTGCAAGAAAACTGATATCAAAAGTTTCGTTAGTTATCTCACAATTTGAAAAACCAGGATCACCCGCCTGTGTTTTACACGATGATCATCGAGCTCTTGTTGATGCGATTGAGGCCAAAAATAGTGCTCTTGCAGAAAAACTTATGTACGAACATATCATGCATATCGAAGATAAACTCAATTTCAATAAAGCTGATGAGGCCATTACGTTACGAGAGGTTTTTAATGTTGATTGAGAAATCAGTATGAATAATATCGATATTTTTTAGATATTGATTATAAAGAACTAAACTTTTTTAGTAACAATAAATAAAACCACCCATAGATTTAAACCAGGCACCGGGGGATGATGGATGAACAATATACAAGCTATTGAATTGAAAAGAGGAAAAAGATTCCCCCCTGTGAAATGGAATTATTGTTGATTTGTCATATTTGGAAAATCGTGATGTTCAAACAAGCACAATCCACTTATTTAAACTGTTAAGTTCAGAGCGTATTGTGCCAAAAACTTATGATTGATGATTGGATGATATTAATTCCAAAAGGCGAAATTCGTCTTCGGGATGACAGGAAGAAGACAAACTGGACTTCAATAGTGCATCCGTTTCTGATGAGTAAATATTTGATAACTCAGCAAGTATATTTGGAAGTTATGTCGATAAATCCTTCGACATTCTATGGTTTGAAAAAGCCAGTAGAAAACGTCTCATGGTTTGACGCTATTCAGTTTTGCAATGGCCTAAGTGAATTATCGGGGTTAGAAAAGTGTTATCTCATAAATACTGACAACAAATCGGTTAATTTTGTAGATGATGCTGACGGTTACAGGCTGCCGACAGATGCTGAATGGGAGTATTCGTGTAGAGCTAACTCGAAGTTGGTTCAGTATGGCGATATTGAAGATATCGCCTGGTATGAGGGGAATTCCAACGAGATAACACATGATGTCGGATTAAAGTTGCCTAACGAATTTGACTTATTCGATATGCTCGGAAATGTATGGGAATGGTGTTGGGATATATACGATCCAGAGGTATACGGTTCCTATCGTATCTTTCGTGGCGGGGGCTGGTCGGATGAGTCGCGAAGTTGTTTGGCATCTAATCGGAGAAGAAGTCATCCAACCTATTCGATTGATGACTTAGGCTTTAGGGTGGCAAGGTCGGGGCCCGCGAGCACTTAACAAACCGTTGCACTGGACAAGCCGCAAACAATATATTTCACAAGAGATACTCTTTAGATCTGAGTAAAATCAATTATCAAAAACTTGAAAAACAGTATGCAAAGATTAAACAGTGTTTAAGTCTTAAGTAAGCGCCATTCTAATCTGACCCCATTTATTCTCCCTATTGTTCGGCTCAGATCTTGAACTGCAGCACCAAACCCTGGAGGTTGACCGCAAGCTGCGCCAACTGCTCGCTGGCCACTGCTGTCTGACTCGAACCGTCCGAGGCATGCTCAGTCATTTGATTGATCTTGACCAGGTTTCTGTTGATCTCTTCGGAGACCACCGACTGCTCTTCAGCGGCGCTGGCGATCTGGGTGTTGAGATGGAGTATGCTGTTCACTGAGCTGTCTATCACCTCAAGCGATTTATCCGCCTTGAGTGCCTGTTCGACGCTCGCCTGCGCCCGTTGACGCCCCTCTTCCATGGCCTGCACGGCGTTGCGGGAGCCGGCCTGGAGTTTGGTGATCATTTTTTGAATCTCTTCGGAG
>JBNKPX010000123.1:0-7051 GCA_050295575.1 Gammaproteobacteria bacterium
TGGCACTCGCCATATCCCTCTATCCGTCTCCGTTGAACCTTCAGCCATCCCCTGATCATTTACCAGATTATATTTCGTTTCAAACTCAGTATTTTCTATCGAAGGAAATATTCTATACGCCGAATTGACGCTGAATATACTAGCCTCGCTAAAATTAGGTCCTGAGTGGCAATGTATACATCCACTTGATTCAAATAATGCCATACCTCGAAGCTGCTGTTCCGTTAAAGCAGTTTCATCACCTCTAACAAAGCGGTCGAAAGGCGTATTCGCTGTTATTAATGTACGCTCGTAGGCAGCTATCGCCTTTGCAATATTATCAAATGTGATTGCATCATCTTCTGCAAAAGCCTGCTTAAACAGACTCTGATATTCATCGATAGCTCGTAGTTTCACTTCTACATGCTTTTGCGAAGGCATGCCCATTTCTATCGGATTGAGAATAGGACCTTTAGCCTGTTCTTCTAGCGACCTAGCACGACCATCCCAGAAAAAGACGCGTTGAAATGCCGTGTTATAAACCGTTGGGGCGTTTCTTGACCCGACCTGACCATCAATACCTATTGCCTGAGGCCGTCCATCGGCACCTCCTTTTTCAAGGCTTTGCTCATGACAGGAAGCACAGGCCACAGTATCATCCTCTGACAGGCGCTTATCAAAAAATAGCTTCCTGCCTAATTTAACTTTATCTTCTGTAGCCGGATTATCTACCGGTGAAGGTGCCTGCAAGGGTAATGCCTGCCACTGATAAGACGCTATTTTTATATCCAGTTCCACACTGTCCACTGCATTAGGATCCTGTAAAGCACTTAATGGTATAGAGTCTGGCACCATACTGAGTAAGGTTCGTGGAAATGAACTGAACACTATGATCATGCCAATCTTAAAACTAAATGCCATTACGCCAGCTCCCAGGCTGCAGAAAACCAACCATTTTCGCTGGACTGCAGTAGCTATTTCTCCAATCAGATTAAACAGAATAAAAATGAATACCACTATAACGACTAAACTTAATGCAAGAAGTTGTGAAGATGAAGGATCCATGACAGTTTCCTCTACATGTAAAAAGCCAGCCGTAGTAAATACAACTGGCAAATAACTCCTGACGATTTATTTCAGACCCATTTTTTGATACAACATTAATCCGGGACAGATTCCCGTTATGCCCGCAAATACCAACATCACCGTCGGCAGGTATAGGAACCAGTGCACCTGCTGCCAACCGCTTAAAAATATTCCCACACCATATAAAACTGCTACCGTTAAAAACAACATACGTTGAGCTGACATACTATTTCTCCACATTCCAGTTAAAAAATCACCTACTAACCAAACTCCGACACATTTAAATTTTTGATACCAAGCCCTGGTATACTGGTAAAAATATAAAGTTTGATAAGAGCTACTTAGAATGTTAATTTAGGATTTAATTATTTATAAATTTTATTTATGAATAACATTCATTCAAATTTCGAATAAATCAAAATGAACTTAAAACAAATCCATTTTGCTCTATCGGTAGCCGAAACCTCATCCTTCAGTAAGGCAGCCGAACTCTGCCACGCAACCCAACCCACGCTTTCCAATGCAATTTCTCAGCTAGAAGATGAGCTGGGCGGTAAACTGTTTGTCAGAACGACACGAAGGGTTTCGCTTACAGCCTTTGGAGAATACATGCTGCCTTTCCTTAATCAGTTGTTAAGCAGTCAACATGAATTGAAAGAGGCCGCCTACTCCTTCCACCACCCGGAGCACAGCCTATTGAGAATAGGGTTATCGCCACTGGTGGATATGAAGCTGGTTGATCAGATATTACTGCCTTTTCGACGAGCAAATCCCGATATCAATATATTTTTTAAAGAATGTCTAATGGATGAGCTGCAACAGCGGATGCAAACTCAGCAGATCGACTTTGCCATCGTCCCTCAGAGCATTCAAATCGCAGAAACTCAATCGACCTTTTTTTATCAGGAACCGCTGTTCTACCTGCCGATGGAAAATGCAACCAATATTAGAAAGCCACATTCGATTGAAATTACTGCAGTACCACCCGATCCGATCATACTGACAGGCGGCGGCTGTGGATTAAATGGTTCACTGGAAAACTTATTCAAACAACATCACTCAAGTTTTAATGCTTATCCCGGTCAGGCATTGAGTTACAAAGTAATCGAAGAGTGGGCTTCATTAGGTATCGGTGCAGGCATATTGCCCAGGGCTAAATTGTCTGAGAACAATAAATCACTGATACCTTTGTTACTTGAAAACGGAGAAGCCGCAACATTTTCGTATTATTGGTTATGGGGTGAAAAGGCGCTTAACAATTCAGATCTATCACTATTCATCGAATTCTTAAATATTCAATTACCTGCGCTGGTTAAGGGGAAATCTTTATATTCCGCAGCCTGATCTAATTATTTTGACTGCAACCAAATCCCAGTCAATTTTTTTCTTCTAGTTGAGGGATGTCATAAAGACCCTACCTTCCCTGTTTTTATTTTGTTTTTTTATTGAAGAAATAAATATCTTTGATAGCATATCAATTTATCCGAAAAGGACTTCGTGCAGTTGCCCGAATGTACCTGTGTATTAACAATTGGGAAGTAATATGAAGAAAATTTATCCTGTCGTCATTCTGGCC
This sequence comes from Gammaproteobacteria bacterium, assembly GCA_050295575.1. GTDB lineage: Bacteria > Pseudomonadota > Gammaproteobacteria > JACNJF01. Next base: position 2,642 of record JBNKPX010000123.1, read on the forward strand.
ATTGGCTACCTGTTCTCCTCTACACCACTACTCGCCAGTAACTACCCCTCCTATTCGTATTTTGAAGTTTCAGCGGTTTCCTGGGATATTCTGGAACTAAAAGGTATAAGTGGTCCAAGAGCTCAGATCTCACTAGAACTGGGTGATACATTTTTTGTTTCTGCTGAAGGGCAGAAGGTATCTAAAGAAGAAGTCGATGGCAGTTATTCTATAAAAGATGAGTTTAACATTGGTACTTTTGGTATCGGTATCCGATCTAGCACAGTCAAAAAAACCTCATGGTATCTAGCGGCCACCTATGGAAAATGGACCTGGGATACTACCGAAAAATATTATGCTTCAACTTATACGTACACATCAAAACCCGAACTGACCACACTGATTCTCGGTTTCCGTTCTCAGGTTTTCAAAAATTTTGAATTGTGCGGCAGCATACAGAGCTACGAACTTGACGAGAATAATGGAGACGAAACCTACCCTTCAGACAAGACTTCAGGTCATGCTATTCAGCTAGGCCTGTCTTATCAGTTTATCGAAGATTTACATCTGGTACTGGATTTCTCAAAATCAGAATCGGACATTGAATATACACGCAGCAGTTTAGGTATTCGCTATAGTTTCTAATGGCTAAACTACTAAGGAAGCTCTGAATTAATCAGAGTTTTCCTAAATTAACGAATGAGGCTCTGCCCTGTTGCAGGGCCTCAACGTCTGGATATGTTATCCCTTATAGGTCATATCCTGGCCGCAACACATGGGAGACTTAATCATGCCATGACCATCCGGACATTTTGAAACATCTACAGTGCCACCATCATCGGTTTCAACAGTACCATGTTCCAGCTCTTTATCGCAGGTTCCACAGGTCATAGAACCAACTTTCATACCACAAACTTCACATACATATGCGCCCATTTTTATTCTCCTGATAAAGTTATTAGGGATTGCACAGAAAGAACCTGTACAACCAGCTATTCACCATAGTAATAGAAATAACCCTGTGTTAAAACCACATAACACAAGGGATTGATTTGCTGATCATCAATCAGCAATCATCACCTGATCAGAATATCGCTTCAAACAAGCAAGCTGTTCACTGCGCTGCTGAATATCTTTCACTGCCTTATTATAAAAACCTCGTAAATGGCTTTTCAACTGCCTGCTTACCGTGGCATCAGGAATGTCCTTTAAGACCGAGAATATCGCCAGCGCATAAGTCGATTGCTGTTCGGTCAGGTAGGCATCGCGATTCGCTTGCGCGTTATAGCAACTTCCGCAACCACCACGAAAGGTATAGGCACTATTGGCAAACATCAATCCGAAGCCAAGAAATATGGCAGTCATCTCTGTGGCATGAGGCCACAGTTCTTCGCCTCCGGGTGCGGTTTGTTTAGCCATCTGCCCCATATAATGCGCGATGATATGAGCAAAGGTGGCAATCATTCCCTCAGGATTGTTGATCTGCTGAGGATTAAAAGGAATAAGCAGACGCTCTGATTCAGGAGTAGCCAAATCCCGCCGCTCACCGACTTCACGCATATCGCCAATAATCTTAATATTCGGCACCTTAGCTAAGGTGCAGCTATTTTGATCCGCAACTAACGTTGGCCAATGAGCAATACCCGCATAGCGACTAACCTGACTGAATATTAATTCTGCCATGCCCTGAACACTATCTACTCGTCCTGGGAAAAAGTCATTATTCGGTAACACCAGTACCGTATGCTGATAAAAAAATTCAGCACCAAAGTTTTGTAGTGACCAGTCAAACACATCGAACATCCATTGGATGGATTGCTCTTCCAGCAGCGGTTTTTTTTCAAACAGGCTAAACACAAAAATATCTCATTAAACAATTCAAATTTAGATGCCTAGTGTAACCAAAAAACCATCTTATTCTCGCGTAAAAATTCATAAGTATAATGAACAAAAGCCTCGAAAACTCATGCTTACGGTTGCAAAACAGATTCAGGCACGGCACAGTAGCCAGCCGTAGTACGATTTCGCTTCCGTCTTTATCCAGGGACTCTGCCAGACTTAGGCCAGCGCAATCTCTTTTTTTAATTTAATCTTGGAATTTTCAATGTCAGATAATCAATTCTCCACCGTTGAGGAGCAAGCCTCTTACGGTATCGGTATGCAAATGGGCCAGCAAATGCAGGGCGCATTCCCCGGCGTTTCTATTGAGGCCGCTATGGCTGGTCTACAGGACGCTCTGGATGGCAAAGAGCCTCAGATCAATCCTGCAGATATCAATGCTGCTTTTCAGGCTATGCAGCAAAAACTGCAGGCTGAAGAGTCGAAAAATGCTGAGAAATATGCCGCTGAAGGTACTGCATTCCTGGAACAGAATGCCACACGTGATGGCGTCATTGTTACTGAAAGTGGATTGCAATACGAAGTTATCACTGAAGGCGATGGTGAAAAACCATCCGCCAGCAGCACCGTACGCACCCACTATCGCGGCACTTTGATCGATGGCAATGAGTTTGATAGCTCTTACAGCCGTAATCAACCGACCGAGTTTCCAGTAAACGGTGTTATCGCAGGCTGGACAGAAGCACTGCAAATGATGAATGTTGGCTCCAAATGGAAACTGTACATCCCTTATAACCTGGCCTATGGCGAAAGGGGTGCGGGTGGTGCTATTGGCCCTTACCAGGCATTGATATTTGAAATCGAACTATTAGCGATTGTTTAATAGTTTTTAGTTTCACCTGTTGATGAGGAGAATCTCTCGCCTCATCAACAATAATTACCCCTCTAAAATGAGACCAGATTATTCGCTCAAAATCTGGTATACTCCCGCGCAGACTACAGGTACTTCTCGGTCAGTACCTACATTAATACGGTTATCCATCCTGGTTTCCTCTTAATTTTTTATACATTATCCGCCTGGACCGTCCCAAGCCCGTTTATACACGGAAACTGGAAGGCCGATTTCTGGAGAACAACAATACATGTCATTTGAATCTCTTGGCCTCAAAGCCGAGCTAGTACGCGCAGTTTCTGAAAAAGGTTACACCACCCCGACTCCGATACAAAAACAGGCCATCCCCCTGGTGCTGGAAGGTCGCGACATCATGGGTGCCGCACAAACAGGTACTGGTAAAACTGCTGGTTTTACCCTGCCCTTATTACAAAGATTGATCGAAAGTGAAAAGCCTCGTCAGGGCCGTCGCCCAATCCGCGCTCTGGTACTGACCCCTACTCGTGAGCTGGCTGCTCAGGTAGCCGAAAGCGTCGATATCTATGGACGCCATTTGCCGCTCAAATCCACGGTGATTTTCGGTGGCGTCAGCATTAACCCTCAAAAGCAGAAACTCATACGCGGTGTAGATATCCTTACCGCAACACCTGGTCGTCTGCTGGATCACGTGAACCAGCGTTCTGCCGATCTATCCAGTGTTGAGATCCTGGTACTGGACGAAGCTGACCGTATGCTGGATATGGGATTTATCCACGACATCAAAAAAGTACTGGCTCTGTTACCTAAAAATAAACAAACCCTGCTGTTTTCAGCAACCTTTTCTGACGATATCAAGAGGCTGGCAAACGGCCTGCTGGATAAACCTTCACTGGTTGAAGTCGCGCAAAGTAACGCTGCCACCGAAACCGTTGCACAGGTAGTACATCCGGTAGATAAGGGTCGCAAGCGCGAGCTGCTATCGTTTTTGATTGGTTCTAATAACTGGCAGCAGGTACTGGTTTTTAACCGTACCAAACACGGCTCCAATCGACTGGCCGAGCAATTGAACAAAGACGGCATTACCGCCGCAGCCATACACGGCAACAAAAGCCAGGGCGCCAGAACCCGCGCATTGGCAGATTTCAAGACGGGTAACGTGCGTGTACTCGTAGCCACCGATATCGCCGCACGTGGACTCGACATTGACCAGCTACCGCATGTAGTTAATTTCGAACTGCCTAATGTTGCTGAAGATTATGTACACAGAATTGGCCGTACCGGACGTGCAGGTCGCGAAGGCGAAGCAATGTCTCTGGTTTGTGTCGATGAGCTTAAACTGCTGAGAGACATCGAAAAGCTGATTAAGCGCGAGATACCTAAAACAGTGATCGATGGTTATCAGCCCGACCCTTCTATCAAGGCTGAACCTATCCAGAATGGTCGCTCCGGAAATCCACGTAATAACAACCGCAAACCACAGGGCAGACGCGGCAATAATGCGAATGTCCCGCCAGCACAGAATAGATCCAGAAACCAGCAACGCGGCCGCAGAAACGCAGCCTAACATCGAAACAGGAATCAAGACTCATGAGCGAACAAGCAAAACAGGACGATCGTAAGTACCATATTCACAGTATCGAAGAAATTGATGCTCCTGCAGGTATGGAAACAGACCAGCAGTGGTATCAATACGTGATCAGTCATGGCCCTTCTCGCATAGA
>JBNKPX010000124.1:0-7008 GCA_050295575.1 Gammaproteobacteria bacterium
GATTGCCATCACCAGCCCTATGCACCAGATGGACTTCCATGGGGTAGCGTCTACCCTCACGTGCATGTTCGCTGGGAGTATGGAAGTGAAACTGGAGCAACTCGTAAGGCACATCGCCAACCATCAACCTGCTGTTATAGGTAGTTTTGGTTTGTACCGGGTATGTCTCATCGCCAATCTTTACGCTAGCTTCTCTCTCAGAGCTGTTGTAATTAGCCTGTAACGTATGACCATTGTTTAACACAAGTAAAGGAATCGCTTGATATTGAAAGCGCAGTGAATATAAATTTGCAGGGACTTCGTTCGAGATATTTACTGGTGACTGGCGCTTACCGCTAGCACAGACAACATACTTAGGGGATAAACTCCCCCATTTCGCCGGGCCGGCAGCCCCGCTATATCCCCAGTGTAGAGCATGTCCACCGCCAGCATCATCGCTGGCCAGGACGATTTGACCAGCCGCAGCCAGCATAATCAATACCAAAATTCTGAGTATTAAATGAGAGAATATTTGAACAATGTTCATTACTACCCCCCTTATTGCTTCATTTGTAGGATTATTCTTATTTGAGTATAAGTATATTTCTCTTGACTTTCTGAGTTTTTCTAATTTTTTTCCGACAGACGGAGGTCAAGAAAGTCATCTCTGTGATTTTCCCCACAGGCCCTGGATTGAGTGCCAAAGAAGGGGTTCGACATAAGCCTGTGACCTCCCGTTGGAAGGGACTTGATATACAGTATCGCTTGCCTACAGCTTGCAGGACTATCTAATTGAAGAGTTAAGACACAGGGAAGTGCCGCCGAAAGCGATTATAGCGTACGAGTATCTGGGACGGCAGCCTGAAGGACTATTATGATGAAGATAAAACTAGCGCTGAACCCACTCAATCCTTCTATCAGCATGCCGAACGGCAGTAGCGGTATGAACACCTGTGAATTCAGGCTGTTGCACAAATAATTTCAGGCTGTAGTCAATAACTGGAAAAGCCAGTTGATCCCAGGGAATATCATCAATGGCAAACAGCTCAGTCTCCAGACTTTCGTTCCCCGGTGAATGTCTTCCATCGGCCAGCTCTCCCTTAAACATGATATAAACCTGAGAGATATGCGGCAGACTAAACACACCGAATAGCCTGAGATCATGAGAGACGGCATTGGCTTCTTCCATAGTTTCACGTGCCGCACCTTCGGTTACGGTTTCACCGTTTTCCATAAAGCCGGCGGGAAGTGTCCACATACCATAACGTGGTTCTATCGCACGTTTGCATAGCAGAATTTTAGCGCCATGGGTTAGAATTGCGCCGCAAACATTATTCGGGTTGCTATAGTGTATGGTGCCACAGTCATCGCAGACATAACGAAGATGATTGTCTCCAGCGGGTATAATCTGGCTGACTGTTTTTCCGCAGACACTGCAAAACTTCATCCGACGATTTGCCTGATCATTTCTACAGTCAGGTAACTCTGCTGGCCATTTTGCTTTAAAACCTGCGATGGATTATCCCTTTCCCCTAGCTGGTCAAGGATCATTATTGCACCTGTAAAATCATCGTTACGGGTATAACCGTTATAAGTCACAATGGTATCAAGCTGTGCTGCGCGTGAAGACCTGATGCCATTGAGTGAATCTTCAAAGGCAATGCAGTGTTCGGGTTTTAAATTCATTTCCTGCAGTACATACTGGTAGATATCGGGTGCCGGTTTTTTATGTGGAACGATATCACCTGCCCCGATCACCTCGAACCAGTCAATGCTTTCAGGCCCCAAAGCATTCTTCAATAAGGCTGTCACATTCTGTGGAGTCGTCGTTGTTGCTATAGCAAGACGAATCCCGGCTGCTCTTGCCTCATCCAGCAGGCGTTTCACACCCGGTCTGAGTGGAATAGCATTTTGCTCCAGTAGCGCAACATATTTTTCAGTTTTTAATGCATGCAGCTGTTTGATTAAATCATCCAGATCGGCTCGTGACTGCTCGGCCCTATGGTGGGATTCAACATAGTATTTCATGCGTTCCTTACCGCCGGTTACTGTCAATAGCTCAGCGTAGGTTTCTTCGCCCCAATACCAGTCAAGCCCAGATGCTTCAAATGCCTGATTGAAGGCTATTCGATGTCCATCGCGCTCGGTATCTGCCAGGGTACCATCTACATCAAAGATATAAGCCTGTTTCATAAGTCTTTAATGTTTTGTCTATTCACAATATTCTAACCGTTTCAGCAACCAGAGACTTCACTGATTCCATCCCGTTCTGCAAAGAAGTTTCTATCTGGTCCATACTGATTTCAGCATCACCCAGTCCGGCAGCCCAATTGGCGACAACGGCGATGGAAGCATATTCAATGGAGATTTCCCGTGCCAGGGAAGCTTCTGGCATACCTGTCATGCCCACCAGATCACAACCATCCCGTTGCAGACGCTTGATTTCAGCAGCCGTTTCCAGCCTTGGTCCCTGAGTACAACCATAAACTCCACTTTCTAGCAGATTCAACGCACGGCTTTTCCCTGCTTTTATCAGTGTTTTTCGTAATGATTCAGAATATGGACTGGTGAAATCGACATGCACCACGCGTGTCAGATCCTCTGCATAGAAGGTGTGCTCTCTGCCCCAGCTGTAATCAATAATTTGATCTGGGATAATAATCGTTTCTGGAGGGCCATCTGGATGAATGCCGCCTACCGCATTTACAGCCAGGATTTTATCTACGCCAGCTTTTTTCAACACCCAGATGTTGGCTCGATAATTAATTCGATGCGGAGGCAATCGATGAGTGAAGCCATGCCTTGCTAGAAATACTACGGACTTGCCATGTAATTTTCCATGAACTAAAGGACTGGAAGGCTCTCCGTAGGGGGTATTCACTATTTCCTGACGACCCATTTCAAAACCTTCCATCATGGCATACAGGCCGGTACCACCGATGACTGCAATCAGAGAATTATTTTCATCATTCATGAGATTATCTGCCCGACTTTTCATGTGGTATCGCGTAGATACCAGAAACATTTCTAAAGTGAGAATGTAAATCCATACCCGATCCATACACATACTGATCGTCACATTCTAGCGCGACAAAATCTGCTTCAATATCCACTTTTTTGCGATCATGAGATTTACGAATTAAAAATGCGCTGATACATTTTTTAGCCCCCTGCTTTTCACAATAGGCTTTTACTTCCTGTAAGGTATAACCCTGATCAAAAATATCATCCACGATAATCACAGTGCGATCTTTCAGCGTGTTTTGCGGGTAAGCCTTCCATAACACATCACGCCCTAGCGTAGACAGTCGATAACGCGTGGCATGCACATAATCTAGCGTAAGCGGAAAATCCCAGTAGCGCATCAACTGCCCGGTTAAATACATCCCTCCATTCATCACACACATGACCAGTGGAAATGTGTCCTGATAATCTTTTGCGATGTTTTCTGCTAAATTTGCGATTGCCTGATCAACTTCCTCAGTTTTATACAATTGCTTTGCTTCCCGATGGACTTCCAGTGCCTGATTTATCTGCATACAGTTATAGCCATTGATTTTGGGGTTAATCTATCTGGTCAAGTTTCTGTTCATTAAATTTAACCCAGTTAGTGGTTCTGGTAAATATTGACGTTCAGAACTGAGTTTACCTGCTTTAATGCCAGTAGGAATACCTGGTCATGTTTTTTATCAATTTGTCTCAAACAGATCATCGCTCTGCGCAAGCTCTGTCGATTGCATAAATTCATGCAACTGTTTAATGGCGGCATACCATTTTGCCGAATGAAACAGATTTCTGTCTTCTACAGCTCGACCATGTAATCTTACCAGACGCAACTGGGATACGGGGTTATTGTAATCACTAAGAGACTGTAACACTTCATCCGCACCCTCAGGGTTATTGCACACCAGTAACATATCGCAACCCGCTTCTAAAGAAGCGGCTGCACGCTGGCTGAAATTACCTGCTATCTCAGCTCCAGCCATATTCAGATCATCACTGAATACGACACCCTGAAACCCAAGCTGTTCACGTAATACCCCCTGAATCCAGTGACTGGAAAAACCGGCTGACATAGGGTCAACCTGTTCATAGATGACGTGAGCCATCATGACCCCGGTTAAATGGTTATCGATGACACGCTGAAAAGGAATCAGGTCATGCTCCATTATGGTCGATTCTGATCTTTTATCGAAGGGCATCATATGATGCGAATCACCTTCCACCGAGCCATGCCCGGGAAAATGTTTTCCTACTGCTTCCATTCCTGCATGGTTCATTCCTCGAATAAGGGCATTGGCCAGACGTACGATTACATCGGGGTGAGTATGAAAAGCCCGATCACCGATAACGGTGCTAATTTTATGCCCCAGATCGAGCACCGGTGCAAAACTCAGGTCTATGCCGTAATAAAGCAGTTCAGCGGCCATAATCCAGCCAATATTCTCGGCCATACTGATTGCCTTATTATGATTCTCATCATAAAGGTCACCCAGCATCCCCATAGCAGGCAGGCGCTGAAACCCTTCTCTAAAGCGCTGCACCCTGCCCCCTTCCTGATCAACAGCGACTATCAGTCGAGGTGAGCGTAGTCGGTGTATCTCCTGCACAAGAGCATTTAACTGCTGGGGAGATTCATAGTTACGTGCAAAAAGAATCACACCACCGGTTTGTGGGTGCAACAGGCGTTCACGGTCCTGCTGGGTAAGTGTCAGACCTTCAACATCCAGCATCACCGGGCCCAGGCTCATAGCTGTTTCTCCAGCAGCACGACGGCATGCACGGCTATGCCTTCACCGCGCCCGATATAGCCCAAATGTTCGGTAGTCGTGGCCTTGATATTGATACAGGAGGGTTCACATTCCAGGTCATCACAGAGATTTAATTTCATATCGTATAAGTGAGGCCCCATCCTGGGGGCCTGTGCAATAATAGAAATATCGGCATTAATGATCTGAAAACCATCTTGCTGCACAATCTGATACACCTTTTGCAGGAATATCCGACTATCCTGATCTTTGTACTGATCATCGGTATCCGGAAAATGTTGCCCGATATCACCTTCTCCGACTGCACCGAGCATGGCATCGCATAAAGCATGGATCAGCACATCACCATCAGAATGAGCGAGAAAGGATTTATCAAAAGGTATTTCTACACCACCGAGTATAATGGCCTTGCCATCGGTAAATGCATGCACATCATAGCCGTGACCAATGCGGGCATTCGTCATAAATTTAGAACCTGTTAAGCGAATCGACGCAAATTATAACGCCGATTCCTGCCGGCGAGTAGGCTAAAACGTGATTAGCGCAGGCTATTAAGGTTGGCGATTAATGCTTTACGTGCCAGTTTGATTTCTTCATTCAACTTATGCGCCATATCCTGATCAGCAGCACAGCATTCCGCAACAACCTGTTTACTCACTGCACAGGCTTCTTTTATTGCCTTGCCCATGGCATCTTCGATGATTTTGCGCGCTTCTATTTCCTGTTCTGTGGTCCAGTGTTCGGCCAAAAGGTTTTCCAGTTGCCCTACAGCATTTTCAGCCTTTTTCTGAATGGTCATTTTAACTCCAAAGTTGTGATTAAATTTTACACCCGGAGTATAGTCACAGATTACGCCGTTTGACACAAATTCTAAGCGGGTTTAACGGCTATTTTTTCCCCTTATACTCCCCGCTTAAAACCTTCAAATACTTATTAAATCAGACACAGGACAACATTGGCTAGGCGCTCCTGCCATGTTATTGTAAACAGGCCGAGTCGATTAAAACAGGAGACCTAATAATGAAAATATCAACTCTAATATCCACTACTACTTTGGCACTAATCAGCTTTAACCTCCCGCTTGCTGCCCAGCAACCGACACCCGCCTATCCACAACATCCTCAAATGCAGCAATCAATGATGAATGGCCCGATGATGCATAACCAGGATATGCGTCCACCAATGCGCCCTCCAGAGTTCAAGCGACCTGACATGCCTCCACGCTTTATGCCCGACTTCCCAAGCCCGCAGGAATTGGCACGCATGGCCCCACCAGAGCCGATGACTGAGGAAAAGATCAAACAGCGTTTTGCCAGACAAAAAGAAGAGTTGCGGGCCAATCTGGATCGAGACCGCAAAGCTGCTGAAAAATATGCAAATGACTTCGCTCGATTACAGAAATATCAGGCCGATCGCCTGGCTGAAATGATGGCCAGAGCCGAGGATAGACGTAAACAGATGTTACAACGTCTGGAAGAACAGGAAAAACAAGTCCTTGAACAGTTCCATGAGCAACAGACAACAGAAGAAGCCCCGCCAAAAGCCAGTTCTGGCGAAGAAGAAACCTGATGTGCACCATAACAAAACAGATCTAAAGCCACTGCTTCAGGGTGCATTATTTGCACATATTGTTTGTTACACTCTATCAATCAACGACTGATATAAAGCATATCCTATGAATAATTCATCTGAAGCAGTGTCATCTAGTTCTGACAAGGAATTACGCTCGCGCGTCAAGTTACTGGGAAGCCTGCTGGGTAATGTACTTAAAAAACATGAAGACCCTCTGGTTTATAAAGCGGTGGAAAAACTACGTAAGGGTTTTATCCAGTTACGCAAGCAGGATGATGCCAGCAAACGTCTGCAGTTAATTCAGCAGATTGACAAGCTTCCGGTCAGAATCACCGAACAGGTTATACGCGCGTTTTCCACCTATTTCAGTCTGGTCAATATTGCCGAAGAAGATTTCCATCACCGCCAGCGTCGACGCTCAGTTCGCCTGCTCGGCTACCCTGACTGGAAAGGCTCTTTCTTTAAAACCATTTCAGAGTTTAAACAGCAGGGTATCGACGAGCAGGACCTGGCCCTGTTGTTTAGCGAACTATCCTATCGGCCCATCTTTACCGCACACCCGACTGAATCCAAACGCCGAACTGTGATGCAATTACAACGCGAGATCTTTGAAATCATCGATGACCTGACCGATCAGCGCATTACCGGTTATGAAAAGGATGCACTAATAGAACACTTGCAGGAACAG
>JBNKPX010000125.1:0-6965 GCA_050295575.1 Gammaproteobacteria bacterium
CGACGTTCGGCAGTTCGAAATTCAGTATCAGACGGTGCAGTGCTGGATACGCAGAGTCATTCATTATCCAGTGAAACGATAGTGCAGGACAGGGATTGTCTGCACTTATTAAAGCACAGTATTGGGCTATTACCTTTTGAACAGCGTGATGCATTTTTGCTGCAGCAGGAGGCGGGGCTAAGTCTGCAGCAAATTGCAGAAGTGATGTCAGTTGGCCGGGAAACCATAAAAAGTCGATTACGCTATGCTATGCAGCAGTTGAAAAAGATGTTGGAGGATTGTCTATGAGCAAACAATGGAAAAATAATCTGAAAGCTCTTTATCAACAAACACGACAGGAGTCGCCAGCGCCTGAGCTGGACCAGAAGATTCGACTCGCGGCACAAAAAGCGATACAGCGCAAAACCCCGAATCTTAAATGGTATCTGTCAAGTGCAGCGGTTGTGCTACTTGCCGTTAACGTTGTGTTGTTCATCATTTTTCCTGAGCCTGAGGTGATTGAAATACCCGGACAGGTTGCAGCTGTACCAAGCAATGATAGGCTATCTAAGGCTCCAGCAATACACAGTAACCCAGCACCAATGATGGACTCTGAGCTTACTGGGGTTGAAGCACAAAAACCAGGGCAAACTGAAAAAGTGGAACAGCGAGAGGTCCAGCAAAATAAATCTACGGCCAGAAAAATGCTATCCGAATTGAATGATGATTTTAATCATCGTTTAAAAAGAGAAGCTGAAGAAACAAGTCAAGTGCTGGAGTTGTATGAGTCTTCTGGATCGCAAAAGCCATCATTTGACATCAGGATCCCTAACAATCTTGCTTTTGATGTTCATACATTGATTGCCGGTCATCCAGCTTTAACGGGTCGTCAATTCACAGACAGTCTTGAAATAAACCAAAACAATAAGCTCATCCTTAAAATGAACCGGGTTCAGCAAGGGCTGCTTATTGAGGCTTATCCAGAGAGTCAACTTTGGGGTGTGTATGCACAATGGGGGCTAAGCAGTGATGGTGCTGAGAACTGTATACAAAAAGAGTATTTAATTTGTGATCTTAGTAATGACATTCAGGGCGGATTTGAAAACAATCGTTTAATCTTTATACGTTGGATTCAAAAAAATGAATCCTGATCGAACTTCACATGAACGGTTATTCTTTGCCTTATGGCCTGGTGTTTCGGTGCGACAACGAATGGTGCAGCGATTAACGTCAATTCAGGGGTTACGCAATCAGGGCAGGCTGGTAAACCCCGATAATTTACATATGACGCTACATTTTTTGGGGAATATTGATGTTGGTCGTATAGATTGTTTTATTGAACAGGCAAATACGATCACGCTAAATCCTTTTGAATTATCTATCAATAAAGCGGGCTACTTTAAAAAACCCAGGGTTTTATGGCTAGGCTGTGAGGATATTCCCGTTCAGTTAACTCAATTGCAGCAGGATCTGGAAAAAGCACTCAATCATTGTGGGTATATTTCAGAGCGTAGAAAATATCATCCTCATGTAACTGTGGCTCGCAAAATAGTTAAACCAGTTGCTGAGCAATCCATTGAAACAATCAAGTGGAGTGTTGACGAGTTTGTTCTGGTAACGTCCATAACTCATCCTGCGGGTGTTGAATATCGTGTTAGAGATAGATTTGCTAAATGAAGTAAACAAAGTATCTGCTTTAGCTATGCCCTCGAGTTTCAGTGTACCAAAGAATCTATTTTATACCGAATTACCCTGGGGCCTGTTAACAGGCCCTAAGTAAGCTCTGAAAATTCATTCATGAATTATCAGAGCACGAAAAACGAAAAATGTGATTTTCGTTTTGCTCACAAAATTAATGGCTTGTAGCCATCGATTTTGACGGCACATCCCTGTGCCTCAGGAACCTCTGAGTTAATCAGAGGTTCCCTAAGTTTTTTATTTCTGGAGAAAAATATGCCTACAGAGTTACTCGATCAGGTCATTGAATTAATCGATCAGGCTAATAGTGAAGATCCCAATAAAGTTGTAGATGAAAATGGAAAAGAATGGCCCAAGGAGTTGCTTTACTCATACCGTATGAGCGAAATGTTACACAGGTTTGTTAAGCAACCGGATGAAGTTGCTAAGATAGCGATGCGTGGACAGCATGTTCAGCGTTGGACTTCGCCGCGTAGCGATTATCCAATGGATCGTCAGGGTTACCTGCAATGGCGTACCAATCTATATAAATTTCACTCAGAAACCACTGCTGGTTTTATGCAGCAGGTTGGCTACGATGAAGAATCCATAGACCGAGTAAAAAAAGCGGTCGGTAAAAAAGGGATTAAGGTGAATCCTGACACTCAGCTACTGGAAGATGTCACTGACCTGGTGTTTATTGAATATTACATGCTTGAGTTTGCGAGTAAACATGCTGAGTACGACGAGGATAAATGGATAGATATTATCCGAAAAACCTGGCGCAAAATGTCTGAGAGTGCCCAGCAATTTGCGTTGGCTGGCAATATAAAACTACCTGAAGCACTGATTCCCCTGATTCAGAAAGCTATTGCATAGCGGGATATTTGGTTCGAAAAAAGCCCTGAACTTGATTAGTTCAGGGCTTTTTTTATCTGAGACTGGTCAAATAGGATGTAAGTGCTTCAATATCATCTTCGCTCAGCGTTCTGGCAATAGCGCTCATTTGAGTTTCTGCACGTTTCACGACTGCTGATGTATAACTGGACAGGGTCCCTTTGATAAAGTCGGCTGGTTGGCCCGCTATGCGAGGCAACTCTTCTTTACCATACCCATTATGTCCGTGGCACATAAAACAACGAGTTTCAAAGATGTGTTTACCTTGCTCCAGTAATTCTGGTTTGTATTGCTTCTGCGGTTTGACCTTTTGAGATGAATAAAACAGAGCGATGTTAACCCGATCTTCAGGGGATAATATTTTTGCTATTTGATTCATTGTATTATTGATACGTTTTCCAGTCGCAAAATACTCAAATTGGCGAATTAAATAGGTGGTATTTTGTCCGGCCAGGTTAGGGATGGTGGTTTTTACACTGTTACCATCTTCTCCATGACAATATTTACATAAAAGCGCGCGCGCATTGCCTGCGTTGATCGATTTCTGCGTTTTAGCGGCATCAACCTTGATCTTGATCAGCGTCTCGAGTAAATCGAGTTCACCTGCCTGTAGTGGCAAAGACAGCGATATTAACAGCAAAGGGAGTAGATACTTCATAATTACCTATCTATTTTTTATTAATGTTATAGCTTTAATAATTGTATAGCTTATGTTTTTATCAAAACCAGTCTTTTGTTGTTTTCTTGATTCAGGTTAAATAAAAACTGTGTTTGAGTCCTCAGTTTAGCGCCTAAATACAGTCATCCAGCGCCAGAAGTTTAGCAATGTTGCGAGGGCTCCGGCTACATAAGTCCAGGCTGCTGCCTTTAGAATTTTTTCCGCTGCGGGTAACTGACTGGGTTCTAGATAGCCTGATTCAAGTATAGGCATGGCCTTATTAAAGCTGGCATCCAGTTCTACAGGTAAGGTGATGAGCTGTATGACAATCCCAAACCCCATAATCAAAAATGCCCCTGCAAAGCTGATAAGCGCAGCGGGTGGCGCTCGCGTAATCAGCCCCAGTACTGGGGCTGCGAACAATAAAAATGACCCTAAACGGGTTGCCCATACCGAACTATAAGCAAGTCGACTGCGCCACTGAAACAGGGGCTCTTTGGCAGCGTGCTGCAGGGCATGACCACATTCATGAGCCGCAACAGTGATAGCCGTGAGTGTTTTTGCCTCGAATTTGTCTCGAGTCAGACGCACGATTTGCGACTCTGGGTCGTAGTGATCACCTAGGTCGGTAGGCTCCACCTTGATATGTGATAATTCAAATCGATCAAGTAAGTGTCGAGCAAATTCACCACCAGTACCCGGGAAATTCTTTTCGGGTAGCTGGTTATAACGGTTAAGAACTGACTTTACCCAGAACTGGGGCCAGAAAATTAGCAATAGCAGGGCGGTGAAAATCAAAATATAAAGCATGAGCTATTTTAACCATATTTGATCAAAGATGCGCAGAGTTAGCTTCAACAGTCCCTGGTATGATTTCTTCGCCTGAGGAAATGAGGCATAATCGCCGTTTTGCATTTACTGGAGCAGGGCTTGAAATTATCGCTTGAAGAATTCCGTGCATGGGAACATAAAAAGGTAACCCTGGTGGGTATGTCGGGTGTTGGAAAATCCTATCTTTCCACCATGCTGCGCGATGGGGCTAACTGGTTCCACTATTCGGGGGACTATCGCATCGGTACGCGCTATCTGGATGAGCCTATCATGGATATGATTAAGCAGCAGGCCATGCAGGTGCCCTTTCTAAAAGAGCTGTTGCGTAATGACTGGATCTATATTCGCAATAATATCAAGGTACATGACCTTGGTCCCGTGCTCAGTTTTGTAGGTAAGCTGGGTAATCCAGAACTGGGCGGTGTAGAGCTGGAAGATTTTATCAAGCGCCAGGCGCAGTATCGTCAGGCCGAGATTGATACCATGTACGATGTACCTGAATTCATCGGCAAGGCTCAGCAACTTTACGGTTATCCGCATTTTGTGAATGATGTTGGAGGCAGTCTGTGTGAGCTGGAAGAATCCGGTGTGATGGAAATGCTGACAGAGCACACGCTGATTCTTTACATCAAGGTCACCAATCAGGCCGAGGAAAATAAACTCATCGACAGGGCCATAAGTTCACCCAAGCCATTGTATTATCGCCCTGAGTTTCTGTTAGAGCATCTGGATATGTATCTGAAGGAGACGGGTTTAACTTATGCCGCAGAGATGGATCCTGATGATTTTGCGCGTTGGGTTTTCCCGCGTCTATTTCGTTCACGCCTACCGCGTTACGAAGAGATAGCCAAACAGGGCTATACAGTAACTTCAGAGGAGGTGGCCAGGGTCAAAAGCGAAGCCGATTTTATGCAGCTGTTAGAGACCGCTATTGAGAGGCAAGACTGATGCCTATTGTTGCACACAATAATTTACCCGCATTTCAGCGCCTGAGAGAAGAGGGCGTTAATATTCTTGATTCTGCACGTGCGTTTAATCAGGATATCCGTGAGTTACATATAGGCTTGCTGAATATGATGCCTGATGCGGCCTTAAAAGCTACCGAGATGCAGTTTTTTCGTTTGATTGGTGATAGCAATCCGATTGCCCAGTTTTATGTTTATCCCTTTACGCTGGATGTCCTGGAAAGAGGCCGCGAGGCGCAGGCACATATAGATGCCTATTATGAGTGCTTTGAGAATATCAAACAGCGGGGGCTGGATGCTTTAATCATCACCGGTGCCAATGTAATAGGCCCCGATCTTTCCAACCAGCCGTTCTGGGAACCATTAATAGAGGTGGTGGACTGGGCTTATGAAAACGTCACGTCAACGCTTTGCTCATGCCTGGCTACCCATGCCGTGATGGAGTTTCGTTACGGCCAGAAACGGCATCCACAGAAAGCAAAAAAATGGGGTGTATTCAGCCACCAGCTTACGCGGCAGAAACATCCATTAACGGTCGATATAAATACCACCTTTGATGTACCCCATTCACGCTGGAATGAAGTCTCCCCCGAGCAATTTGCTGAAGCCGGATTGCATATACTGGCTACCGAACAGGATGATGGATGTGTGCACCTGGCGACCAGTGAAGATGGAATACGAACGGTGTTTTTTCAGGGGCATCCAGAATACGATACGATCTCTCTGATTAAGGAGTTTAAACGAGAGGTATTTCGTTATATCTCTGGTGAGCTGGATAGATTTCCACCTTTTCCAGAAAATTATTTTAGTCTGTTCGAACAGGCTGTTTTCAGGGAGTACCGTTACTATCTGCAAAAAGCAATGGCTGCGGGTAGCGAACTGCCAGAGTTTCCTGAGGCAAAAATCATCCCGCATTTAAATAATAGTTGGTGTGATACCGCCGATGCAGTGGTCGGAAACTGGATGGGTCTTATTTACCAGCTTACCCATAAAGATCGTAAGAAACCGTTTATGGATGGTATTGATATCAATAATCCACTCAACTTGCATAAAGATTAGATACAGAAAATTCAATTGAATCTCTCAATGGATGCTATCTTTACCTTAACGGTCGTTCTGTTGGTAGCACTAAATCTGTAATCCTGCTCGATGCTCTGACGGCCTCTAAATCAAAATAAACTTCAGGTTCTTTATGATCGAGTCCAGCGTAGGTTTCCATGCCTGGTTTGTCATGCTGCTGGTTGTTGCAGCGCTGTTTCTGTTCGCCCATGAAAAGATCCCTATTGCCAGTTCCAGCCTCTTTATTCTGGTTTTACTGGCGCTGGTGTTTGAGCTGTTTCCCTATCAAACGGAGCAGGGGCCGCTCAAATCGGCCCAGTTTTTAACCGGATTTGGGCATAAGGCATTGATCGCCGTGTGCGCATTGATGATAGCCGGTAAAGGACTGGTACGTACCGGTGCACTGGAACCAGTGGGTCGCCTGCTGGGAAAATACTGGGTGAAAAGTCCAGTGTTGGTATTTCTACTCACCTTGCTAAGCGGTGCTGTGTTAAGTGCCTTTGTAAATAACACCCCCATTGTGATTTTGCTGTTACCGATACTGATCAGTATTTCGCTTAAAACAGGATCCTCCGCATCATCGTTATTAATGCCGGTAGGCTTTGCCACCCTGATGGGGGGTATGGCAACCACTATCGGTACCTCAACTAACCTTCTGGTGGTTTCTTTTGCCAGTGAGCTGGGATTGCGTGAATTTGGCATGTTCGATTTTGTCATACCCGCATTGATTGCTGGGAGTGTAGGTATTATCTATCTGT
This sequence comes from Gammaproteobacteria bacterium, assembly GCA_050295575.1. GTDB lineage: Bacteria > Pseudomonadota > Gammaproteobacteria > JACNJF01. The sequence continues at coordinate 6,825 of JBNKPX010000125.1, forward strand.
GGTTGATCGCACCACGCATCACGCCACATCGTGAACCCATTATGCCCACGACCTCGGCCCGTATTTTTAGTGCCCAGTTGCGTATCATAGAAGGTGGTTTCGCTGATGGAGCAACACTGGCAGAAGTGATTGCCAAAACCG
>JBNKPX010000126.1:0-6888 GCA_050295575.1 Gammaproteobacteria bacterium
TGGGTGCTGCAGGGATCGAACCTGCGACCCTCGCCTTGTAAGGGCGATGCTCTCCCAGCTGAGCTAAGCACCCGAGTATCGAAGGCGCGCTAGTTTACAGCGTCTTTTAGTGCTTTACCAGCTTTAAATGCAGGAACATTTGAAGCGGCAATCTGAATGGTTTCACCGGTACGTGGATTGCGTCCTGAGCGCGCTTCACGCTTGCGAACCAAAAAGGTGCCAAAGCCAACGACTGTAACCTGATCACCAGATTTCAGGGCTTCAGTTACGGCAGCGATGACGCCGTCAACAGCACGAGCAGAGTCTGCTTTACTTAGGTCTGCGGCACTAGCCACTGCTTCAATAAGTTCAGATTTATTCATTCGTTTTATCCATCAGTTAATTAAGAGTTGTATTGCATGCAAAGTATAGAGTCATGAGGATGTCTGGTATTACCCATATAGATTAATCGAAGTACGATTACGAATCCTTATAAACACACCCTGCCCTCGAGCTGCGAATTTATACCAATAGCAGAGGACAGGGTCAACCTAAAATCGCATAAAATGCCAATAAAAGTAATTGCTTCCTAGACATTGGTCAAATCAGCCACATTAATGTGCTCGAACGGTCGCCGATTTCTTGGTTTTTGCCTTGACTTTGCTCTCAGCAACCGGCTCACCCGGTGGAATAGCTACCGGAGAAGGCTGGTGGGCAAGAGCAATTTCTAATACCTGATCTATCCACCGGACAGGTATTATTTTAATTTTATCCTTAATATTCTTAGGTATTTCGGTCAGATCTTTTTCATTTTCTGCAGGAATAATTGCTGTGGTAATACCACCACGGTGAGCTGCTAGTAACTTTTCTTTTAGCCCACCTATGGGTAATACCTCACCTCGCAGGGTGATCTCACCTGTCATAGCAACCTCTGCTTTAACCGGAATATTAGTCAGCGCTGAAACGAGTGCTGTACACATAGCTATACCAGCACTAGGGCCATCTTTGGGAGTGGCACCCTCGGGTACATGGATGTGAATATCCTGCTTCTCATTGAAATCAGAAGCAATGCCAAGCACATCTGCACGACTGCGGACTACAGTTAATGCGGCCTGAATCGATTCTTTCATCACATCGCCTAATTGGCCGGTGTAAGTGAATTTTCCTTTTCCAGGTACTATAGCTGACTCAATGGTTAATAACTCTCCACCCACTTCGGTCCAGGCAAGGCCGGTAACCTGACCAACCTGATCCTTCTCTTCGGCAGAACCAAAACGGAAACGTTTTACACCTAGATACTGTTCAATATTACGTGAGCTTACTGTCACTTTTTTGCCAGTCGGTTTCAGTAGAATATCTTTCACGACCTTGCGACAAATCTTGGAAATTTCGCGTTCAAGGCTACGAACACCGGCTTCACGCGTATAACGCTGAATAATTTCTCTTACCGCAGTTTCTGAAATGGTAATTTCAGCATCTTTCAGACCATTTTCTTTAATCTGTTTCGGGATCAGATACTTCATTGCGATATTTAATTTCTCATCCTCGGTATAACCTGGAATGCGAATAACCTCCATCCGATCCAGCAAGGGTCCCGGGATATTCATAGAATTAGATGTCGCGACAAACATCACATCTGATAGATCAAAATCTACCTCCATGTAATGGTCGTTAAAGGTACTATTCTGTTCAGGATCAAGCACTTCCAGCAAAGCTGATGCGGGGTCACCGCGAAAATCCATCGCCATTTTATCGATTTCATCAAGCAGGAATAATGGGTTTCTGACTTTGATCTTGGATAAATTCTGCACGATTTTTCCCGGCATAGATCCAATATAGGTTCTACGATGGCCACGGATTTCAGATTCATCACGCACGCCACCCAGTGACATACGTACAAATTTTCTGTTAGTAGCACGAGCGATAGAACGGCCTAATGAAGTTTTACCAACGCCTGGAGGTCCAACCAGACAAAGAATAGGACCTTTAAGCTTTTGCACACGTTGCTGAACCGCTAGATACTCAAGGATGCGTTCTTTTACCTTATCCAGGCCATAATGGTCTTCTTCCAGCACGTTTTCAGCAACCGTTAGATCACGACGGATCTTGGATTTTTTCTTCCACGGTACACTCACCAGCCAGTCAATATAGTTACGAACCACGGTGGCTTCAGCTGACATGGGAGACATCATTTTCAGCTTATTCAATTCAGAATCGGCTTTTTCACGAGCCTCTTTGCTCATCCCAGATTGCTCTATCTTATTCTGTAAGTCTTCAACTTCGTTTGGTGCATCATCCATTTCACCCAGCTCTTTCTGGATGGCTTTCATCTGTTCATTCAGATAATACTCGCGCTGGCTTTTCTCCATTTGCTGCTTTACACGACCGCGTATACGCTTTTCAATATGCATCAAATCGATTTCACCTTCGATCTTACTCATAATGTGCTCAAGACGTACGCGTGGATCCCTGATTTCAAGAATCTCCTGCTTTTCATCAAGCTTCAATGACATATGAGCTGATATAGTATCAGCCAGTCGGCTTGGGTCATCAATACCCGATAGTGAGGTCAGAATTTCTGGAGGGACTTTCTTATTCAGTTTGACATATTGATCAAACAGGTTTAGTACAGAACGTAGCAAAACCTCAGATTCTTTTTCATCGATGGGGGATGTTTTTTCAAGATCTATAACAGAAGCTGAAAAGTAGTTATTGGTTTCTAACAGACTGTCGACAATAACCCTCTCGCCACCCTCAACCAGTACCTTGATCGTTCCATCAGGGAGTTTGAGCATTTGTAAAATGGTAGACAAGGTACCAATACTGTAGAGCTCATCCTGAGCAGGATCATCCACTTCTGCGTTTTTCTGGGCCAGAAGCAATATTTTTTTGTTGTCCTGCATGGCTGCATCCAGCGCTTCGATGGACTTTTCTCGTCCAACAAAAAGCGGGATCACCATATGAGGGTAAACCACAACATCACGCAACGGCAGTACCGGCACCAACTGGGGACTGTTTTCGCTAACTAGCGGCGTGTTTTCCTGATCAGACATAATTGCCTCTGTATTCTTGAATTAGAGGGTAGATGGGTATGAAAACAAGGATTTCAACCCATCTTTCGATAGATCAGGGAAGCGTATTAATCACCTAATCCAGATGCAGCTCTTTGCATTTCCCCACCCTCATACAGGATATAAGGCTGGGCATCACCGTCAATAACTGCAGCATCAACAACGACCTTGCTTACATTTTCCATGGAAGGCAGGTCGTACATAATATCAAGCAGGGTATTCTCCAGAATAGTTCTTAGTCCACGAGCACCCGTTTTTCTAAGCATCGCCTTTTTAGCAACTGCACTCAATGAATCCTTTCTAAATTCGATATCACAACCTTCGATTTCAAACATTTTCTGATACTGCTTGGTAATCGCATTTTTTGGCTCTGTTAAAATTCGGATGAGCGCTTCTTCATCCAGTTCTTCCAGTGTAGCAACAACTGGTAGACGTCCAATAAATTCCGGAATCAGGCCGTACTTGATAAGATCTTCTGGTTCGACATCAGCGATAACTTCACCAAACTGACTGTCCTCATCTTTGGTTTTGACATCAGCTGAAAAACCTATGCCACCCTTTTCCGAGCGATCCTTAATAACCTTATCCAGCCCCGAAAAGGCTCCACCACAGACAAATAGTATTTTACTGGTATCTACCTGCAGAAACTCCTGTTGAGGGTGTTTACGCCCACCCTGAGGAGGAACCGAAGCTATCGTGCCTTCAATCAGCTTCAGTAGAGCCTGCTGCACCCCTTCTCCCGACACGTCTCGAGTTATTGATGGGTTATCAGATTTTTTTGAGATCTTATCGATTTCATCGATATAAACTATGCCCGTTTGGGCTTTTTCAACATCGTAGTCACATTTCTGTAACAGTTTCTGGATAATATTTTCTACGTCCTCACCAACATATCCTGCTTCGGTCAGTGTAGTTGCATCCGCAATGGTGAAAGGCACATTGAGCAAACGAGCCAGTGTCTCTGCCAGCAGAGTTTTACCTGAACCAGTTGGGCCTATTAACAGGATATTTGACTTTGAGAGCTCGATATCGTCTTTGATATGCCCTACTTCAAGACGCTTGTAATGATTGTAAACAGCTACTGATAGTACTTTTTTAGCACGGGACTGACCGATCACATAATCATCAAGAACCTTGAATATTTCGCCAGGGATGGGTAGCTTGCTGCTTCCAGACTCTTTTTGTTCCTGAATTTCTTCACGAATTATGTCATTGCATAAATCGACACATTCATCACAAATAAAAACTGACGGTCCTGCGATCAGTTTTTTTACTTCGTGCTGACTTTTGCCGCAAAACGAACAGTAAAGCAGTTTTTCATCTTTACTTTTTGACTTATCATCACTCATTGCTTAATCCGCTACCTAAAGTATTTAAGTTTCTACCGATAATATTAGACCATATCATTTTGCACAACTCATAAAAACACACAAAATGAGATTTATTCGCCATAAAAAAAGCGAGAAAAAAGGTCTACTCTTTAGATGAGTCGGTACGAGTGCTCAAAACCTTATCAATTAATCCATACTCGACTGACTCGTCAGCACTCATGAAATTATCGCGCTCAGTATCATTAGCGATAACCTCTTCATCCTTTTTACAATGATGAGCAAGTAATTTATTCAATCTTGAACGGGTGGAGAGAATTTCTTTGGCGTGAATCTCAAAATCACTGGCCTGGCCCTGGAAACCGCCCAAAGGCTGATGAATCATGACTCGGGAATGTGGCAGACCATATCGTTTGCCATCAGCACCACCAGCCAGTAGCACAGCCCCCATACTGGCGGCCTGGCCAATGCATAATGTACTTACATCGGCCTTGATAAATTGCATGGTGTCATAAATAGCCAGCCCAGCAGTTACTACACCACCCGGACTGTTGATATATAGAGAGATATCTTTATCCGGATTCTCTGATTCCAGAAATAATAACTGAGCCACGATCAGATTTGCCATATGATCTTCAATCTGACCTACCACAAAAATGACGCGTTCCTTTAGCAGACGAGAATATATGTCATATGCACGTTCTCCGCGTGAAGATTGCTCTACTACCATAGGCACCAGGTTTGCCTGAGGACTAAAACTATCCCGTATACCCTTTCCGGTATAAATCTGACTCATTCAATACTCTCCTAAAACTATTCTATTTTGGTGCGGGTCCGTTCATCATTTCTTCGAAACCGAAGACTTTTTCAGTAACTGTCGCTTTTTCCAAAATATGATCAACTACCTGATCTTCAAGTACCATGCCTTCTAAACTTGCACGTGCATTCTGATTTTTTGTGTAGTAATCGACAACCTGTTGAGGCTCTTCATAGGTTTCAGCCATTTCCTGCAGCGTTTCATTGAAACGATCCTGGCTCAACTTGATACCTTCGATACGAATCAATTCACCAACCAGAAGTCCTAGTTTAACCCGGCGTGAACCCTCTTCCTCAAATACCTCATTGGGAAAACTGTTTAGATCCATTTTGGAAGGGTCCTGACCCATGTTTTGAGCCATCTGCTGCTTCAGATTCTTAATTTCATCATCCACCATGGCTTTAGGGGCTGCGACATCATTCTTGCTCAGCAGCGCAGTCATGACAGCATTCTTGACCGATGTTTTTACCTTTTGAGCCAGTTCTTTTTGCATATTCTGGCTAACGTCTTTTTTGAAAGCTTCAATATCTCCACTTTCAACACCAAAAGATTTAACCAGCTCTTCATTTAGCTCTGGTAATTTGGGTTCTGATACTTTAGTTACTTTAAGGGCAAATTGAGCAGTTTTACCTGCCACATCCTTACCGTGATAATCTTCCGGGAAAGCCACATCTATAGTTTTTTCTTCACCCTTAGACATTCCTTTCAGGCCATCTTCAAATTCCTTTAGCATACGGCCAGCACCAATCTCTATAGCCATATCTTTGCCGGAACCACCAGCGAAGGCTTCGCCATCGATAGAGCCATCAAAATCAGCAGTAACCTGATCACCTTCATCTGCAGCTCTTTCAACTTCAACCCACTCTTTGCGCTGTTCGAGTAGTTTTTTGATCATGTTATCCAGATCTTCATCCTTGATTTCAGCAACTGGTTTTTCAACTTCTATAGAATCCAGCTCAACCGATTCGATTTCCGGATAGACTTCAAAGATTGCGTCATAAGTCATATCTTCAGTATCAACACCTTCAACAGGCTTGATCTCAGGCATACTGGCTGGACGTATCTTTTCCTGAATGATCGCATCACGGTAACTAGATTCAATTAAATCCCCCATTACCTCAGAGCGAATCTGCGCGCCATACTTCTGCTTTACGACACTAACAGGGACCTTACCAGGTCTGAACCCATCCAGTTTGACGGTTTTACTTAGCTGCTTTATTTTCTGGTCAAATGCAGTCGTGATTTGATCAGAAGGAACCTGAACGGTCATTTTACGTTGCAGGCCTTCCAGGGTTTCTATTGATACTTGCATGATGAAAACTCGTGAGTTCTTTGTATTTGGGGATTAAAAATTGGTGCGGAAGGAGAGACTCGAACTCTCACGCCTTGCGGCACCAGAACCTAAATCTGGCGTGTATACCAATTTCACCACTTCCGCGTTGGTCTTAATTATGGAGTTTCTGATGATAACTTCCATTAACTATTTTTTGCACCAATATGATGCTCATTATATGGGGTGGACGATGGGGCTCGAACCCACGACGACCGGAATCACAATCCGGGACTCTACCAACTGAGCTACGTCCACCATTATAAATGGCGCGCCCGGCAGGATTCGAACCTGCTACCCTCGGCTTAGAAGGCCGATGCTCTATCCTGATGAGCTACGGGCGCAGAAATCTAATCTCCGCAT
>JBNKPX010000127.1:0-6742 GCA_050295575.1 Gammaproteobacteria bacterium
CAGGCTGAATGTACGAATTCACTGTGCTGATATCAACTGTTTGTATTTGCTGGCAACCGGCAGGCGCACCGCTGAAGTCAGCGGTTTGAGAAATACAAATGGTTGCTTCACCGGAAAACACTTCATCGGGATCGGTCACCACAATCGTGGCGGTCTGGGTGATCTCTTTTCCGTCAGGTCCGACTGTGGCGGCTGTGGTAACAAAGGTACCCGGCGTCTCAAAAACGTGGGCCGCGATTGGACCGGTGTGCGTATTCTTGTTCCCGCCGGTTGTGGACCAGATCCCTGCGCTCGCGTCTCCAAAATTCCATTTAACAACCCTTGTTCGAAACGCAGCCCGATCCGTATCAAAAGTGGGCTCAAAAAAGACATAAAGGGGCGCCACGCCTTCAATGCGTGACGGCAGAAGGCCGCCGCAACCTTCCGTTTTGGCATCGGCTTCCAGGCAAGGTGACGGCGTCACGCTTCCGCCGCTAGCGCTGTCATTCGATCCGCTGTTTCCGTCCGACGACTGACACGCAGTGCAGCCGAGAAACACGGCAAACAACATCATCCTGGTCAACAAACGTGCGTTGTTCAAATACATAGAAAAAATGAGATTCATTGTACTTTTACCTTCCATTCTGTGAAATTCCCGAATTGTTGTATATGCTTTTATGAACGTAAAATAGCATACGAATTAAGCAACAGTCGAATAAAGTTGCGTCAGAAGTTGAGTGTAGTGTTTGGTTTAATTATTTTTCTAAATCTAATCGGGGGCGGGCCCGAGAGCTTGGACGCAGGAGACGAATATTTTCCGCATAGACTCCGATTAAACATGCCATTTATTTCTTAACAAGGGACTAGAATAAAGACACGTTGTAGGAAACAAGCTTTAGCGGATCGACTCCGCGTATTATCAGAGAATATAATTACATGAAAACCAGAGTAACAAGGGCTTGTTAACACTAATTGGGGTTAGAAACCTGAGGAGATTGAGCGGTAGATTTATGGGAATACAGAAGCAATGAATGAACCGGGACAAAAGAACGATTATCTTGGTGAGCACGCAGAATTACTGATATCGAGCTATCACTGTTTAACAGGAAAATATTTGGTAAAAAAAGGACTGTCTGGTACAGAAAAATATAGAGCACTGTATGATGCACCTTATGCGATTGTCTCGCACGGCACCGAGGATGATCCTGTATTCAACTATGGAAACCGGACAGCGCTCACTGTGTTTCAAATGGAGTGGCAGGAATTTACCACTTTACCTTCCCGAAAGTCGGCAGAGCCTCAAAACAGAGCTGAGCGAGAACGCCTTTTGACTCGAGTAACCCAGGATGGTTTTATCGACGACTATCGTGGTATTCGGATCTCTTCGACAGGCAAGCGTTTCTGGATAGAAGATGCCACTGTGTGGAATCTGGTTAACGAGAAAGGCGTGTATTGTGGTCAAGCGGCTGTTTTTCACCGTTGGGAGGCCTTGGAAGCAGGCTCTGAGGAAAAATAAAAGTGGCCAGGGGCGGGAGATTTTATGAGTCAAAATCAAAGACCTGACTGTCGATACCTTTCGGCTTTGCCTTGGACTGGACGCGCAAGGGCCTGGGTATCTGTATCGAAGAAAGCACAGAAGAACTGTGCCGACTTGCCGCTGGCCAAGATCGTTAATGTGCGAGCCTGGGGCCAGGCCTTACATTTGACAAAAATATTGGGAATCAGGTGCAGGATTATTTTTAATTTGTATCTGACCCGAATAGCACTTACTTAAGCCCAACACTAAAAGAATTCGTCATTGCGAGGAGCGCGCGACGTGGCAATCTCAACGGTATGATGTCGCTTTTAGAAGATTACCGCGTCGCAAGCTCGGCTCTGGCTTCCTGCTTCGCCCTAACACCTACATCCATATAGGCGTCCTCGTAATGACAAAGCATCAAGTCTTAAGTAAGTGCCATTCGTACCTGGGTATTCTTTTTGTAACAAATCAATATCTTTACTACTCATTCGAGTAAATTTTAACTCAGAAATATCGCTAGCGTTTTTACCACCAAATCTATAAACCCCTGTATCTTCAGAATTTAACGTTATGGATTCTATAAAATCTATATCTTCAGAAAGAGATATCAAGGTGGGGAAAGAGTTAACGATAAGTTGACCATTATATTTTTTTGCTGAGTACAATAAGTCTTCATTTCTATCACCGGACCAGATGACAAAAGCTACTTCATTATCTGAAATTTTATAAAAGTTTCCTTTCACGAATTCAAGTAATCTGATTTTCTGGCAAGATTGAACTTGAACATCTGATCCTCTACACGTTCTGTCTTCAACTTTATAAGTACCTAAGATATTGACTTGTGGTGGTAGGCTTGCGCAGCCAAAGAGCAGGGTTGAGGTTATTAATATAAAGAATATTCGAATCATAATCTTTAGCCTAACAGGGCTGGTCTATTGTTATATGAGTTTTCGAATTCTAAGAAAACCAATTCAGCTTAATCCAGTCTTTCCATATCATCGCTTTCGCCATCCTTTTTCTTGATAATTTTATTTTTATCAATCTGTTCTGATGTTTTATCAGTACGGCTACTGCCTGTAGCAGGGGGTTCCTGCATCGCACAACCGGCCATACCGAGAATAGTGACCAGAAAAAAACTGATCACAAGAAGCTTTAATTTACTCATACGCATTGCTTTGATTACCTTGCTCCGTGTTGTGTCTTAATATATTCCGGTGTTAATACCTGTTTCACCGCCCATTGAAAATCTACGCCAGCAGCTATCGAACCATAATTTAGAGGCTGGTAATCCAGATCCAGAAACTTGTCGCTGACGTTTACCAGTGCACTAAAAAAATACCTGACATCTTCTTCGTTCTGCAGTAGCGAGCTGAAACGCAGACCATTGCGTGCAATACTCCACTGAAAAGGTTCTGCCTGTATTGTGCTTTTACTTTCAGGAATGTAATTGGATTGCTTGAGATATTTAAGAACATCAGGGTCGCTACTGCGGTGCTCCTGTAGCACGGCATTCAGGTAACAGGCAAGTATGTTATGTCGCGCCTTATACAGATAACTGGCCCCAACCGGTTCATCGCTTTGCTGGTTGTGGTTTTCGATAGCCGTTACGCTGGTTAGATAATAATCGATTGCGTGCTGCCTGGTTTCGTTTAACTGATGTCGCTGGCCATTATCGCGCAGGGTAGGGATACGGTCGAAATGAATATTACCCAGCAACCAGGCGATACGTGCGATGCGCAGCAGCTCCTGTCCACTTTCCCGCTCTAGCTGTGCGCTTAAATAGAACTGCAGGTCTTCAATATCCCTGTCTCGTGTCAGATGTTTTTTGCAGCTGACCAGATCGTTATAAACGCTCATCAAGCAGTTGATCTCTTGTGGAAAAGGATCGGGGAAATAATGCGCATGTAACTGGTTGATCAACTTGCTGACATGAGTCGTCGGTTTTTTATGCGGCTGACGGTAGTGGCTATAGAGTGTTTTTTCATCTATTCCCCCGGGGTGGATTTTGTCAATTTCAGACAGGAAGTGATCCCAGGTCCAGCCCTGCAGACTTTTCAATCGATGAACATGGTTAAACACTGTCGTCATGCTACTCGCACCCGCATCTCCATGATAGGCCTTCCTGAATTACTGTACATCGTCTTGCGCTACCACATTTCGTATCTATTTTGAAGCCCATTTTAGGACACATCTTGCCTAACGGCTACCGCTTTGAAATCCCTAATCTATCGCAACACTAACTATCCATCAGGAGTAAATCACATGTTTTATTCACTTAAAATTAAATCATCAGCCCTGGCCCTAGTGGTTGCTTCACTAACCCTGCTTAGTGCCTGTGCTACAGACTATTATCCAGAGCCGTATAGCAAGCAGGAGGTAAGACCATCTGTTGCGACAGCCGCTGGAGAAAACTACGCTGTAATACAGGAAAACTCAGTGCGCCGGGTTAACGATGAACCGCTTAGCACTTTCAGTATTGATGTGGATACTGCCGCCTATGCAAATGTTCGACGCTTTATCAATAACGGCTACTTGCCACCAGTTGACGCGGTGCGTATTGAAGAAATGATTAATTATTTCGATTACGATTACCCATCTCCCGGATCGCTAGATAAACCATTTCAAATCATCTCGGAAATCGGTCCTACGCCCTGGAATAGTGGCAGTTACCTGTTACATATCGGCATCAAGGGCTACCAGCCTCCACAGCCCGAGCAGCCTGCACGTAATCTGGTTTTTCTGCTTGATGTATCTGGCTCGATGCAGGATACAAATAAACTTGGGCTGGTCAAAAAATCCCTGCGCCTGCTGGTAAACCAGCTCAGCATACAGGACCGGGTTGCCATCGTGGTCTATGCCGGTGCTTCCGGTTTGGTGTTGCCGTCCACCCCCGGTAACCAGCGCCGTAAAATTATCCAGGCCTTAGAGCAACTGGAAGCGGGTGGGTCCACCAACGGTGGTGCGGGTATCGAACTGGCTTACGCAATTGCTCAGCAAAATTACCTGAAAAATGGCGTTAATCGAGTCATTCTGGCTACCGATGGTGATTTTAATGTCGGCCCCTCCAGTACAGAAGACCTGAAACAGTTGATCAGGGAAAAGAAGCGTTCTGGTATTGCGTTAAGCGTATTAGGCTTTGGTATGGGCAACTACAACGACCAGATGCTGGAGCAGATCACCAACGCCGGGGACGGTAATGCCGCCTACATAGATAGCTTGCAGGAAGCGCAGAAAGTGCTGGTGCAGGACATTGGGGGGACTTTGCAGACCATTGCTCGAGATACCAAGATTCAGGTCGAATTTAATCCGCAACAGGTCAGCAGCTATCGTCTGATTGGTTATGAAAACCGCATGCTGCAAAGTGAGGATTTCAAGAATGATCGTGTCGATGCTGGTGATGTTGGTGCTGGTCATACCGTCACCGCACTGTATGAAATTACATTAAAAGACCCGCTTCGTTACCAGGCAGAGAAAAGCATACAGACGTCCTTCAATGATGAACTCGCCTACCTGAAGCTGCGCTATAAAAAACCGCATGAGAGTAACAGTCGCGAAATGGTGCATAGCCTGCATAAACAGGATATTCAGCAAACCCTGTCACTAACCTCGGACAACTTCCGTTTTTCTGCCGCTGTAGCTGCCTTTGGCCAACTGCTGAGAAACAGTGAAAAAGTGGGAGACTTAACTCTGGCCGAGGTCGAGACACTGGGCAATCAAAGCCGTGCCAGCGACCAGTTTGGTTACCGCAGTGAGTTTGTAAAACTGGTGCGGTTGGCTGAGTCATTACGCTAACCCTGACGGAGCTGGGAAATTTCCCAGCTCCGTCCCGAAGGCTAAACAGGGTCTGGCCCAATTAACTTTTTGATTTTATGAACTTATTGCTCATTTAAATCTATGATTTTCACCTTAAAGTATTAATTTAACAGGGGAATACAAACTTAAGGAAGCAGCTTATACCCCAGACAAATCGTTGTTTTTGCATGGTTTTTTTAACTGATCAAAGAAGTAATCGAAGAAAAAGTATATGCTGCGATAAATGCCAGCCAATTAAAGTGGCTGTTTTGATAGTAAAGTGGGCGGTTATAAGCCGATATAACCTACTGTTTTGAAATAAAATATCAGTGTCTGCAATAACTTGTTTAGATCCGACCTGGTTATACGATGTATAAATGACCATCTTCACAATCAAAATCGCAAAAGAACGCATATACTCAGATTAGGAAGCGATTTGTCCGAGAGATTTCTGGAACACATTCTTCTTCACAAATAAATTCATGAGCTATAGCTCGATTTACGGTGCTTGTTCAGCTGGAAGTAATAGAACAAATAAGGTAAAAAACTGCATGTCGATGATTGCCATGTAGACAATGTTCCATTTTGCACCCAGCAGGTTCAATTTAAGGTAAAACCAGATGACCAGCATCTATCACAAAAAGTACAGTATTTTGATCATTGGTAGCGACGCCGCTGATCAAAAGACTATTTCGGATAGCCTCGCGCAGATTGGTTTTGGAATTCAGCTCGCTGCAACCGGTGAAGCGGGTGTGATGCTGGCCAGTTTGAATCATCCTGCTCTGATTTTAATTGATCTTGACCTGCCTGATATAAGCGCTAGCGAAGTCTATCGTCGTATCAAAGCGGATCAAGCAGTGCGGGATATCCCGGTAATCTTTATGGCCGCCACTCCCGACATAGAAATTCAACGTCAGGGCGATTCCGAGGATGAAATCGATGTCATCCAGAAACCTGTATCAACAACAGAATTACTGACGCAGGTAAAAGCAAAATTGGATGTCGCACAACTGGTGATGGAGAACCTGTTGAGCGATCAGGAATACCGTAGTCTGGCGGAAAACTTACCGGACAACATCATTAGATATGACCGCCAATGCCGCACCATCTACCTGAATTCGACGATGTCTGATACGCTAGGGTTAGATCCAGGCGAGTTGATTGGGAAAACTCCAATAGAAATGGGTTTCAGCGGGGTAGCAGTAACGGCTGAGTATCAAAGGCATATCAAGCAGGTACTCGATAGCGGAAAATCGAGCGACATGCAATTGACCATTCCTGATAGGAACCGGAATTTTCGAGTTCACCTTATCCGCTTTGCCCCAGAAAGGGATATTCAGGGTGAAGTGATTGCTGTGCTTGCCATTGGTCGCGATATCACCGAACAGATACAGGCAGAGCAGGAGCGTCAACAGCGTACTGAATTTCTGGCCAACATGGATCGGATCAACC
>JBNKPX010000128.1:0-6636 GCA_050295575.1 Gammaproteobacteria bacterium
TATATAACACCCAAACAGTTTCTCTGAAACTGATGTGTGTTCGTTGGACATTGCAACATACTAACATTACAGATTTCGAATTCAGTTATTGAGATGCGTCTCGATAACATAACCAGTTTGCTTGGCAACAATAGCGTACTAGACCCACCTGATCCCATCCCGAACTCAGAAGTGAAATGGTACTGCGCCGATGATAGTGTGGGGTCTCCCCATGTGAAAGTAGGTCATTGCCAGGCATTAATACCAAAGCCCCGATATCATCTGATGTCGGGGCTTTTTTTATGTGCTTAGCATTCTTAGAAAGGCAATGACCTGGCTTTTATGAAAGTAGGTCGTTGATGGATTACATCCCTGTAATCCACCCTGCGGGCAGCAGAGCTATCCTGATACGCTCCAGGCGAATTGGGTGCCAGGCATTAATACCAAAGCCTAGATATCATCTGATGTCGGGGCTTTTTTTATGTGCATAGCATTCTTAGAAAGGCAATGACCAGACTTTTATGAAAGTAGGTCATTGATGGATTACATCCCTGTAATCCACCCTGCGGGCAGCAGGGCTGTTCTGATACGCTCCAGGCGAATTGGGTGCCTGGCATTAATACCGAAGTCTCGATATCGGCTAATATCAAGGCTTTTTTAGGCTGGTCAGAAATCACTGATACCCGGTAAATCGATAATTAAAAAACGTAAACGTCCAGTAAACCCTACCTAAATGTTTCACCAGTCAGTAGATAGAGTTCGTCTTTTTTTGGGGGGGGGGGCGACTAAGACTTTAAAAAATACAGAAGTCAGGCCGTCAGGCAAGCCGTGATCGATCAGCAAGTGCTAAGCTGATAGAGTGCAGTGGCATTTTCCGTGAGCAAGGCATATTGGCGAAACCTTCTATTACTGCGAGGCACGCTTTAAAAATCTTCTATTGTCTGGCAGTGACCGTGGAACAGAAGACGAATCGCCCACTCTTCGCAGATGCACTGTACGTATTCTGCAATCTGGCACGGGATAAGCTCAAGATTGACTACTGGGGCTACAGCGGATTTTGTGCGAACACCATGGATGGTGGTAGGTAGAGTAACGCAGGTGTGGTTATCGAGTACAAACGCCAGGTATAGGAACGCTTCAAATTATCGACACGGTACCCAGATGTAATCTGCCCATTAGCGAGGAGCCGTTACGCCTGACGCAGCACAAGCGCTTAAGCCAATGGAGTGAATCCAATGATCAGTTGGATCTGTATAACGAAGCTGAAGTTGGGGGCGAAGAATATCCGGTTGAGGAAGACGTGTTGGTCGCTCATAGCTAGCCCGGAAAGCAGTTCCCAAACATAAAACCACTGCTCAGGGAGCTACCCCGCGAGCGGGTAGTGCATGATTACGATGAAAAAAAATTGCAATTGCCGCGTGCACGACCCGTTTGTGATCGGCGAAGAAGCTAGCGAAAGCTCCATTTCATTCCAGCCCGGATTTAGGTAATCGAACACATCCGCCTGAAGTACGCCGGCCGCCACTGTGAAAAACAGGGTACTGAGACCCCGATTTAAACACAGCCGGTGCCGAGCTGCTCGATAGCAAGAAGCATCGTCACACCCTCGCTGCTGGCGCCGGTCAACACCAGCAAATACCGATACTCGCTGCCACGTATGGTTAGGAAATGCAGTTCAGCGAGTACGGCATCGACTTAAACAGCAAAACGATAGCCGATTAGGTGATCAAAACCGGCACAGTTTATTCGATTAATTCAGCAAATCGTGATCTATGCAAGTGAAATCAATTTATTTGCGAAAGTGCTTTTTGTGCATCCATTGACCACTTTGAATTATTTTCCATTGCCAAAGCTTTAGATAATAATTTTTTAGAGGTGACCTTATCCCCAAGCTTTTGGTATACCAAACCGAGATGATAGTAGGATATAGAAAGCTTTGGATTAAGCTTCGTGGCTCGGAGAAGTGTAGATTTGGCCGAATGAAAATCTCCACTTCTGTATTGTATCCAGCCAAGGGTATCATGAAAGATCCCATTTTCCGGTCTAATACTAATTGCCAGCTTGCTGTTTTTGATGGCTTCTTCCATATCCCCTCTATTGGCTAGTAAATCTGCTAGATTATTTAGGGCTACTGCATGTTTAGGTTGTGTCTTTAAAAGATTGCGATAGCTCCTGATTGCTTCGCTAGAGCGCCCTGCGTCATGGTAAAGGGTCGCCAGATAGAAATCATTTTGTGGATTCGGTTTTGTGACTGTTATTAACTTTTCTGCTGTTGAGATTGCCTGACTATGATTGCCTGAGCGATTGTAGGCGACAGCCAAAGCTTGAAGTAAAGAAGGATTATTAGGTTCTTTTTCGAGGCCTTTTTTAAAGAGTTGGATTGCTCGCGCATAGTCGCGTGTAAAGCCATAAAATGAACCTGCCTGATGATATGACCTTGGAGATGAAGGAAAATCTCTAAGTACTTTAAGATATGTTTTCTCAGCATTTTTTAGCTGGCCGTCCAATTGATAGGCTTTAGCTAGACTTGATTGTAATACGGGATCATTCTTATGGTTGGAGATCAGGCTCGAGTATAGTTTTATCGCTTCTTTGTACTGATTATTTCTAAGGTATGCATCAGCAAGGCGTTTTTGAAAAAGCTTATTTTTCTGATCAAGCACAATTGCGTTTCGGTAGCGTGATATTGCAGTATCAATCTTACCCATCTCAATTAAGGTCTCAGCCATGTGATATTGTATAGTTGCTGATTCAGGTTTAATCTTTTCGGCAGTTTGTAGTGATTTCAGAGAATCATTGTAATTTCCATTGCTGCGGTAGGCGGCGCCAAGACTCAAGTGAATAGAGTCATCATCAGGCTCAAGCCTCGAAGCTTGCTGGTAGTGTTGAACAGCTTGTGCAACTTGACCAAATTTCAACAGGGCATACCCGAGTATCACATGTCCAGCCGTGTTTTTGCTATTTAGTCTGAGTTGTTTTTGTAAAAGCGCTATAGTTTCATCATAACGGCCAATCTTATTATAGAGCCGACCTAAATTTACTTTTACTCCAACATAATCATCTGGAGTTCCAGCTATGCCTTTCTCAAAGTGTTTAATGGCTTTTTCGCTGTCCCCCTGTTCTTCATAAATGAGCCCTAGCCTCTGATGGGCGCGAGAAGCATCCGGCCTAATTTTAATAGCACGCATCAAGGCGTCGCGGGCTTTAAATAATTTACCTTGCGCTATGAATATTTCGCCAATTTTAATCCAGGCCGTATATTGAGCTGGTTTTAGCTGAACAGCCCTTTCGAGTTCCATAAGTCCTTGATCTATATCTCCTTGCAATGCGTAAGCGGTACCAATTATTTCATAAGCAGGTGCTAAGCCTTTGTGCATTGATAATACTTTTTTGCTCTCTTCGATTGCGGCTTGAAATTTGCCCTGATTCAATAACTTAAGTGCTAAGGATAGTTGTTTACTGTTGGATGGCGGGGTAAGTGAATCGAATAGAGAATCATCAAGGAGTAATTTGCTATTAACGTCAGGGATGATGGCGCAATAGGCCGAGTTAGAAAACACTAGCAGCAGTAATGTAATAGTTTGCCAGCGATGAAATGAATTCTTGAGTAGAGTGTGGATATGATTCATTGATGCACCGAGTAGTTTTTGATTTCCCTTAACTGTATAGACTAATTTGCAGGTGATAAAAGATCAATAAAAAAGGCGGTCAATTGACCGCCTTTTTAAAGATCATAAGATCTATAAAGTTTAGCTTGATTTTTTACCAAATCTGCGTGAAGCGCCAAGACCAAGTAAACCGAGACTCAGCAAAAGCATTGCTGAAGGCTCCGGAACAGCAGCTCCTCCAACGATGATGTGGTCATGCTCGCTCCCGATTCGACCACCATCTACAGTACCATATATGTCAAAGTCATAAGTTCCTTCGGTTACACCTGTAAAGGTGACATCAAATGTGAAATCACGGGCTACAGAACGGTCATAATCACCTGTGTAGTCTGTAGGTGATACGCTAATGTCAACCCCAGCTGGAGCCTCTGAGGTATCTATGCCTACAACAGAATACTCAGAGATTGCTGTATTGATGGCATCAAGAATGGTTCCCGAAATTGCGCCAGATGATACATAAGTATGATGCGTGCCGCCAGTAGCTGCTGTGATTCGCTCTACCTGGCCATAGGCGTCAAGTCCTGAACCTATACCACTAGTATTTACGGCTTCCACCTGTACTCCGGCATCAATCAAAGCTGCAGTGGCGCTTGCTTCAGTAGAACCTGCACGAGGGTCATGACCAGGAGCATCACCAAACCAAACGACTATGCGTTCAGAGCCTGTACGCCAGTTCATACCGGTCGCCACTTCTTCCAATGCAAACATGTTGGCTTCCGGCCAGTCACCACCACCAGAGGCGTACCAGTTGTTAATGGCGCTTTGTGCAGTTGCCTGATCAGTCGTTAGATTGCTTTGAACCTTGTAGGTATAGGAGTCATAAATGTCACGATATCCGGCAACACCGAAAGCAACATCTCCAGCACCAGCAACGTTAGAGAGAATGGAAGATGCCGCAGCCTTAATATTTGCGATCTGAGAGCCCATGCTTCCAGTTTCATCTGCAAGGAAAACGACATCAACTTTAGAGGACTTTACTGGTCCTGCATCAACAGTAACAGTCTTAGTAATGGTAACGCTTTCGCCTACATCAAGTGAGGCCGAGAAGCTGGCAGGTGTTATTGAATCCGCCATCGCTGACAGAGGCATTAGCAAAACTAATGCAGCTATAGGTAATAGTTTTTTCATGTTGTTATTACTCCTTGTAACTAAATGTTTAAGTAGAATTTGATACACAGTTCTATTTAGCAATAATCAAACCCGATTTGTAATTTAATTTATAAACAGATAGTTAGCTTCATTATTCGAGATTTTTTAAGTGTTAATGTCGACTTTCTTTACAGCTTTACGGATCTTTGGTGTCAAAATAATTTACAGTCTGTACAAGGGGTACCTGCTGAGCGTGAAATCAGTGTTATTTTAATGGTGAAATCGTGGATGGTCCCTGTTTATAAATGCGGTTCCGTAATGCGCGTATAGGAAACCAAAACGTAAAAATGCCTAAGGATTTGTATAATGGTAAGTGATCAAACGAACCATCACCCAATGGGTGTAACAACCAAGGCTGATGAATATTCTACCGCACAAACTGGCTACCACAAACGATCTTTTAGCTTCTCTTGCCCAAAAGTAATCGCGGGTTTAAGCCCTCTTGTTTTATTGAGATGTTAATACTGATGCAGCATGGAGGCCGTTTTATCTGGATGATCATGAAATCAAATAAGCCGTTCGGGCAAAAAAAATCAGTGCCGGTCTTAAAGTTCAGATTGAGGTCCTCGCATAGAGCGATTGGTAATCCTTGAGGAATAAAAAAGGCGAACCTGTCAGTGGGCAGGATACTACGCGCATAGTATACAGGATTGGCGTTTATGAAAAATCATTCACTTTGATTATTAAGCGTTAACGAATGCTTGGCCAGGTGGAGCTGGGCCTGGAAACCAATAAAGAAGGTGAGCAGATTTATGAGCAGGGTTATCTCTACCGTGCGACTGCCTCCAATCAGGAGGACTGGAATGATCACCGAGTTGTTCATCTGTATAACCAGCGCGGAATACAGCGAAAATCGGATCAAAGAACTTAAGCAGGATTTTGGAAGTGATGTCATGCCGCGCTCAAACTTCCAGGGGAATGCATTGTACTTTTAGATAGACGCTCAGTCCTAAGACCTTAAAGGTACGGTAAATCATCAGGCATTATTAGATCATGTTTTGATTGCACTGAGGAGATTCGAACCACGCCGATTTAAAACATCAATAAAGACTCCGGCCGCTTATGACAGGATAAATCCGTCAAGAACATGAATCATCGGATATTGATGGTCCAATGCGAGATGTTTTTTGAATAAAGTCCCATGACCGTTTCAATGATTAACTTCTGTGCCGCAGAAAATCTGCTATTGAGTGCCAGATTATGCGCTGATGAATTAAATATGCGTATCTGGGTAGTTATATAATGTATTAGGCGAAAGGGGCGCGATGAAATGCAAGAAGAAAAGATTTATATTAAAGGTAATCAGACTGGTGAACCACCCTTCTTAAGCAGGCCGGTTTAACCGATAGGGCATCTGAGAGTTTCCGAATGATTGCACAGGGTGCTGCTAAGTTAGGAGGGGAAAGGTGCTGTATTAGAGAGTCAGGTGGGAAGCGTAAGTTTGTAGGGATGACTTTGGCCTGATATTTGAGCGGAAAAGTAAGTATATTTCGCGCTTGGAATTATTTTTTAAAATAAATTAAGAATGTGATTGACGGAGGCTTTTAAGTCCCTATAATGCGCCTCCTTGCTTAGTCGCAGAGGCAGTAATTCAGGTTTTAGGTTGCTGTTGAAACGGAAGATTTGGCTGAGTTTAGAAGAGGCAGGTATGCATCTTAATTTAGTGGAGATTGTTAGCAGATAATGATTGACATTAGGTTGTATATGACTATACTTCTCGCCCCTGATTCAAGCGAAGCTTGGAGCGGGGTAAGCCGTTGGGTGTTCCCTGATGGTAAAGATCTTTAAAAATTGATTAGGTAATTTGTGTGGGCGCTCATGATAATCGTGTAGTTATACA
>JBNKPX010000129.1:0-6625 GCA_050295575.1 Gammaproteobacteria bacterium
TTGGCCGATCAGAAAGGACTGGAATTTCTGGTGCGCCACGATGTCAGCCTTCCGGTGCAGCTGATCGGTGATCCCCTGCGGATTGGACAGATACTGCTCAATCTGTGCAGCAACGCGATCAAGTTTACCGCAGAGGGTGAGGTGGAACTTGCCCTGGCACTACAGGAAAGCGATGCAGACTCGGTGACACTGCATATCTCGGTGCGTGACACAGGTATCGGCATGACGCCCGAGCAACAACAGCGCCTGTTTCAAAAATTCACCCAGAGCGACCAGAGTCACACCCGCCGCTTTGGTGGTACCGGCCTGGGACTGACCATCAGCAGGAATCTGGCAGGCTTGATGCGCGGGGACGTGTGGATAGAGCGCTCCGCCCCTGACGAGGGCACTACCATGGGCTGTACCGTGCGCCTGGGCCTGGTAGAAAAATCGATCGCCTACAGGGAAATACTGCTGCAGCAGACGGGGGCGCTGCTCAAAGGAGTGCGCGTACTGGTGGTTGATGACAATGCGATTTCACGCGAAATTCTCAGCGAGACCCTTCAGCAGTTCCATCTCGATGTTGATGATGTCGCCGACGGTAAGGCTGCCATTGAACGGCTGGCCGGGGCGCAGGATGCGCCTTACGATATCGTGTTGATGGATTGGCGCATGCCGCAGATGAACGGCGATGAAACCGCCCGCCGTATCCATGACGATATCCGTATCGATCCCCGGCCAAAGGTGATTATGGTGACCGCCTTTAGTCTTGAAAATGTGGCCGAGACCTCGGAGTATTCGGGTATTGATGCCTTTCTAACCAAACCGGTTTCGCCTTCGTTATTACTCGACACACTGTTGTCGACGCTCAAACAGGTCAGGCTTCTAAAGCCGCCGTACAGAACTCGCGGAGCAGAAGTGTCCGATACACTGGCGCCCTATGCCGGCGCTCATCTGCTTTTGGTAGAGGATAACGAGATCAATCGCGAATTTGCCGAAGAATTGCTACACAGTATGAATATCGAAGTAAGCATTGCGGTGAATGGCCTGGAAGCGGTGAAAAAAGTACAACAAAGCTGCTACGACGCCATTCTCATGGATATCGAGATGCCGGAACTCGACGGCCTGCAAGCCAGTCGTCGCATCCGTGCCCTGTCAGAAAAGGAAGACGACTGGTTTGCCCGTACACCCATCATCGCCATGACAGCCATGGCGATGGCGGAAGACAAGCAGAAATCACTCGATGCGGGCATGAATGACCACGTGATTAAGCCCATCGACCCGGAGCGATTGGCCAGGGTACTAGGCAAGTGGATAGATATCCCGCAAGAACGGCGCACGGCGGCCGAACAGGTGGAGGCAACGCAGCAGGACAAAGCATCGAAAAACACTGACCTGCTGGCGCTGCAACATCTGAATACTGCTCAGGGTATACACCGTATCGGCGATAATCCGGATGCCTACCGCCGCCAGTTGCAACGTTTTCATGCTCGTTACAGCGATGCGGCGAAGATACTGCAGAGGATCATAGATGAGCAGGGCGTCGATGCGGGTGAGGCCTACTGCCACGCTCTCAAGGGTATCAGTGGTAGCATCGGTGCCACCGCGCTGACCGACTGTGTCACCAGACTGGACGATGTGCTTAAACAGGGCAAGCGACCTGAAGCTCTGCTGTTCGAACGCTTCGCCCGGCGCCTGTCGGACGTGATGCTGGAGCTTGACGGGCTTGTCCTGCCAGGCCAGCCGGTGACCGCCACGCTGTTGGATATGACTGAATTACCCGCAAAGCTGGCGCGCCTGCGGGCATTGCTGAATAGCGATCTGGGCGCCGCCGAAACCCTGCTTGGAGAATTGCGCTGCAGCTTGAGAGGCACTGAGCAGAAAGGTGCGATCGAACAGGTTGCCGCTGAGATGGAAAAATTTGAAATAGACGAAGCGCTGGTGCTGCTCGATAACTGGGGTAGCCATCAGGAGAAAATACAATGACCATGGAAGGAAAGTCTAAAATACTTAAGGTAACAGTCCTGATGCTCGATGACGCGGATGCGAAGGTTGAGGGATTTGATCCTGGTGCCGCCGACTACACCACCAAACCTTTCGATATCGATAAGGCTGAAGCCATAAACAGAAAAAATGACAGAATCCAACGCTAAGCCAAAGATCCTCATCGTGGATGACGTTGCGGAAAATCTGCACCTGATGATGAACATCCTGCGTGAAGACTTTGCCGTCATCGCCGCCACCAGTGGTGAAAGAGCACTACGGGTAGCCGGAGTTAGCCCCGTGCCTGAGCTGATCTTGCTCGACATACAAATGCCCGATATGGATGGCTTCGAAGTGTTGAGACATCTCAAGCGCGATCCCATAACGGAACAAATACCCGTTATTTTTATCACAGCCCTGACGGATGAAGGTAATGAGGCAGAGGGGCTTAGCCTGGGAGCGGTGGATTACATTACCAAACCGGTCAATGCCGCTATAACCCTTCTGCGAGTGCACCATCAAATCAAGCTGAAACAGGCTCAGAGAGAGTTGGAAGAGCATGAAACGATGCTGCGGGCTATTACGGACGCTGTACAAAGCGCTGTCTTATTGATTGATGATCTGGGCCGCATTCAGTTCGTCAATCCCGCTGCTGAGAAGTTGTTTGGCTACGGCCAGGGCGAACTTATGGGCCTGAAGGCCCACGAGACTCTGACTCCGGAATCATTACGCGAACATGCGCGCAGGTGGTTGGAGCAATTTATTCGTACCGGTACTGAACGGGTGCTGCAAGAACCGCTGGAGTTGGCCGCGCTGTGTAAGGATGGCAGCGAATTACCGATCGAGCTATATGTAGGGCGCATCCGCCGAGGCGATCACTGGTGGACGGTTGGCTCAGCCATCGACATTACCGAACGCAAGATTCGTGAGGAGCACCTGTTAGATCTGGCCGAAACCGACCCGCTAACCGGTGCAAGAAACCGGCGCAGTTTCATGCAATTGGCAGAGCAGGTGATGAAGGATCGCCGGGAAGGGAAGGATATCCCAATATGTTATCTAATGTTCGATCTGGATCATTTTAAACGCATCAACGATAACTACGGCCATGGCATAGGCGATAAAGTGCTATGTGCGTTTGTTGATGTCTGCAACGCAAACTTGAGGGAGAGCGATTTGTTCGCTCGTATCGGTGGGGAAGAGTTTGCCGCGTTAATCCGCAGCAGGAATCTGGATCTTGTCGAAAACATTGCTGAGCGGATTCGTATGGCTTTTTACCATGGAGTTGAGGTTGAGATTGATGGTGAGACATTGCTTATCAACACAAGTGTAAGCATTGGTCTGGTTGAAATCGGCCCTAAGCAGGAAAGCGTAGATAGCGCCCTGCAGCAAGCAGATACAGTACTTTACCAGGCAAAGCAGCAAGGAAGAAACCGTGTGGTCAAGGGCTAATGCTCGTGCCTTAGCCGTAGCTTAGCGAAATAATCTAAGATAATCTAAAGACACCCAGCGATTGGAAAGAAAATTAAACTTCAGCTATGGCTCCAGTTAAATGAAGGGGTATTAAGTCAAAAATAGGTTATTGTTTTAGCTTAATGGGTGTTTTTTCTTCGACTGGATTCAAAGTATAAAATGATCCTGCAACCTGACATATCAGGTTGGTGCTTCAAATAGTTTTCAGGGGAGGGGTATGAGTCAGGAAAAACTTCAGCACAGCGTTCACGCCGTGTACCCAGTTCTTGCCCATTTGCTCACAGGCTTTTCTGATTTTGAAAGAGCAACCTACTATTGATTTAAACGGACTTTCAAAATCCTTTGCCAGGTAAACCCAGTGCCTGGGATCGATATTCAGTCGGGTGAGTATGTCAGGCAGATGGACAGGAATGAATCCACCAGCTCAAGGTAATGGGTAATGTCTGGGGGTCCATGTTTACTTATGATTCAGGGAAGTGCCCCTGTTTCATATACAGAAGGGCACCATCGACAGTGGAAATCTTAAGCCTTGACCCTACCGGGTAGCGTAACCAGCAACCTTCGGAATATTGATTGTTGCCATCTGACAATGATCCCTGATAAATAAATATTTCCACACCATCTGGGTAACATTTTTTATCCATCCAGCAATTTGGATTGATTTTGAACAATGTGACCATTTCATTCTGAAATTGATGTAAGTCCAGTTTTGAGACACCTGGTTCATTAGATGGTCTCCATCGGCAGCTATAGTGTTTACTTCTTAGCACCAGTTGCTTGTCATCATGTGCCTGAAACTGACCTAGCTTAACCAGTATCTGACAGCCCTCATGAGTAAATGGCGCATGAAAACTGCCGGGCGGATTACGAATATAACAGCCTTCTTCATAGTCCCCTGTCTCGTCTGAAAAGACACCAGACAGCACCAGGAATTCTTCGCCCCCTGAATGAGTATGCTGTTTAAAAGAGCTTCCTGCTTCAAATTGAACTAGAGTGGTAATTCGAGGCTGAGAAAATGAAACCAGCTCCAGCCTTTTGCGTAGCACTCCAGGCGCAGGGGATGGCTGCCAGCTAACTGCCCTGGTATCGACCATTGCAGGCACTGAAAAATCAGCATTCAGGTCTTCATGCTGATCATCATTTTTAAAGGCAACGGTATTGGGAAATGAATCCATTAGGCTATTTATTTTTTAGTAACCTTTTCACCACATTAATGATATGAGCTGCCCCCATACCAAAAGGCACAATCGTATTGAGTTCTCCCTGCTGATCAATAACAAAGAGTTGACTTGTGTGATCGACAGAAACTTGCTGCTTATCATCTCGTGTTATTTCATATTTTGCCTGGTATAGCCTTGCAACCTGATCAATTTGATCATGGCTTCCGGTCAGGCCGAGCAGGTGACTGGAAAAATATCGGGTATATTCTTTCAACCGTTCTGGAGTATCCCTTTCTGGATCCACGCTAATAAATAAAGCTTGAACCTGAGTATCGTCAGAGTCAAAAACTCTTAGTACTCTCGCCAGAGTCCCTAACATGGCTGGGCAGACATCAGGACAGGAAGTATAACCAAAAAATAACAAAACGACCTTTCCTCGCAGTTGCTGCAGCTGAAACTCATTTTTATCCTGATCCATTAAGCTGAAGTCCCCGCCAGGCTTATTGGCAGCCAGTGAGATTTCATTCACAAGAAACATCAGGAGTAGCGCAGCAATAGCGGCTTTGGTCCCTTTAAAAGGCATTAGCTTCATTGTAGCGTCTGCCTCTCAACACCAATGTCTCCTATAGGTGCAGCAAATGCATCACCCACCAGTTGTTCGACATTGCTGCCGGTTAACGAGCGCAGGAAATTCACCAGGTCCTGCTTTTCTTCATTATTTAAACCCAGAGGTCTGATCCGCTTATCCAGTAGTGAATGCTTCACGCCTCCATCATTATAATAATTCACTACCTGCATCAGGCTGGTTAAAGATCCGTTATGCATATAGGGTGCGGTCAATGCAATGTTTCGCAAGCTGGGCGTTTTGTATTTCCAGCGATGTGCAGGATTTTCAGTGACTTCATATTGCCCCACATCACCCGGCTTTGGGGCGGATACTGAGTTGACACGGTCGCTATCTACTTCAACGAAAACGCCTGGCGCTAGCTGAACAGTTAAGGGCTCATTATCTACAGCCATTGATTGCAGATAACCAATTCCCGTATTGTGTAACTGGTTATCCATGAATAGGGCATAGGACTCATTTATCTGATGACAGCTTACACATCCTGCCTTAGTCGTAAATATTCGGTAGCCTCGTATGGCTGATTTACTCAAAGCATCAGGAATATTGCCATAAAACCAGCGGTCAAATGCCGAATCCGCTGAAAGCAGAGTTCTTTCGTATGAAGCAAGTGCATCCCCTAAAGTCTGCATTGACACCTTTTTTCCGTCAAAAGCCTTTTCAAACAGCCCCTGATAATCATCCAGTTTTGAAATTTTATGCAGTACACTTCCCACTGACGGATTACCCATTTCATTTTTTGCCAGCAAAGGTCCCCATATCTGTTGCTCCAGATTATATTCACGACCATCATGAAATAATCTTTCGGCGTAGGCGACATTAAAAATGGTGGGGCTATTGCGTCTTACCGTTCTCCCTTCAATACCCACTGCCGTCTGTAATTCATTACTGGTAAAACCCTGTTCAGGCACATGGCACATAGCACATGAAAATGTGTCATTGAGCGACATTCTACGGTCATAAAACAGTTTTCTACCGAGGGCAATCTTTGCCTGAGTCAGCGGGTTTTCTAACGCTTCACTAATAGCAGGTAGACCCAGAGGTGGATTTTTTGCAATAGATAAAAGGTCAACGGGTTCACCTGATCTAGCCGCAATAGCTCTTGCCCGAGTCAGATAGTCACTGCTTTCGTATCCAGATTTATCATCACCTGGCCCCAACCGAGATGAACCATCACTCACTGCTATATTTGTATTGACAGACCCATTCTGCTGCTGGATGAGTGTTTTTACATCATTGATCAACAGGTCTTTATGTAGAAAGGCGACGCTATAGATATTCCTGATTTTGTTCGCCGGATCAATCAGGAAAACCCGCAAAAGATGTGAATATCTTTGCTGCTTATTATCCAGACTGTATTCTCGTTGTATATCCTGTCCATAGGCTTTAAGAATGGGGTTGAGGCTTT
>JBNKPX010000130.1:0-6566 GCA_050295575.1 Gammaproteobacteria bacterium
AAAGACTCAAGCCAGTCTAGCAATCTATACCCGCTAACCGATTTTAGTCCAAGAAAGAATGAGAGTTTTGAGAGAGGGTATTTAATTGGTCGATACGGAGCAGTACCTTTTTTTAGCGATTTCGAAATGTAACAGGGTGTATTTATGGGAAGAGACAATCACCCTCGTGCAAGACAAGCTGCAAAGCTTAAAAGACAGCACAAAGGAATAAAGAGTGCAGAAAGAATTCTCATAGTATCTGAAGGCAGTAAGACTGAGCCGAATTATATTAATGAAATTCGCCAGACATTAAGGCTTCCAACCGCCAACATAATGGTTCTACCTAGTGACTATGGAACATGCCCTTTACATGTAGTCAATTTTGCAAAGGATGTTTTTTTAAATGGTAACCCTCATTCAAGAATCCCCCCTAAAAGTTTTGAAAAAATATACACCATATTTGATAGAGATGAGCATGATCACTTTTATGAAGCAATTGATTTGGCCAATTCGTTCAATAAAACCCTTCGAAACGACCAAAGAGTTTTCATCGAATTCAAGCCTATAGTATCCATACCAAATTTTGAATTATGGCTATTACTACATTTCGAAAACTGCACTGTTTACATGAATCGACATCAGGTAATAGATAAGCTTAAAAATCATATCCATGATTATCAAAAAGGTAATAAAGGATACTTTAATTTAACGCGTGACAATTTAGAAATTGCAAGTTCTAGGTCGAAACAAATATTTAAACAGAATTTAGCCCGTGATGAAAATCAGCTTTATTCAAATATTCACCTCTTAATAGAAGACCTTTTCAACCAAAAGAAGAAGTGATTTCTCTCATATAAGCCATGCTAGCTCATCGAAGCAACTCTGGCAGGCACTTAGTACCTGATCGACACTGATGAGAAAGAATAAACACGGACACCCAGGATAACTTGATCAATTTTTGTTGCTAAGCCTGTAACCCTGCCCTTGAAGCGTGCATTCCTATGCCTCGCTGTCCAGCCTCCAATAGACTGGCTTGCTTCACTTTACAGCCATCAACATCAAGTTGAGCGCCAGTATGATAAACACCGCACTGACCAGGCGATTCATCAGGATTCTACGAGATACCGACTGGGTTAATTTTTCACTATACACACCAGCCAGTAATGCAATTCCACCAAACACCAGCAGGGTTGAGAGCATGAACAAAAAACCCAATAGCAGAATCTGTGAGCTGACTGCCCCATAGGATTCATTAACAAACTGCGGTAGAAAGGCAATGAAAAACAGACCTACCTTGGGGTTGCTCAAGTTCATAATCACGCCGCGCAGATAAAGCCTTCCCGGACTGAGCTGGAGCTGTTGCGGAGTATTGCTATCACCTACCTTAGCAAACCAGCTTTGCCAGGCCAGATAAAGCAGATAAGCAACCCCCAGCCACTGGATCAATTGAAAAAGAGCTGGAGAGGCTGCCAGTAATGCCGCCACACCTAGCACCACCAAAGCCGTATGCCCGAGCAAACCACTACACAGGCCAAGAGTAACCATCACGCCTGATTTTTGCCCATAGGCCAGCGACTGAGAGAGCACAAAAATATTATCCGGCCCCGGTGTCAGCGCTAGCAGAACTGCAGTAATAAAAAAGACTATTAATGTGTCAAATGGCATTAGAAAAAACTTGAAATAAACCTCGACAGCCAAGGTATGTCGAGTAAATAAAAAAACGCGAGTACAACCAGAACAAGTATCAGTGGCAACAGATACCTTGCATTTCTCTTTTCTGCCTGGATCTGATGCTCAATATCATCAACCTGACGATGTATATCACGCATCACCTTTTTGGCGACTCGTCGGCGCACTATATGACGAACCACTTCGTCTGCGTGCTGGCAATCCTGCTTATCCTGTCCCATAAATGACACCTTTTAGTGTTTTCATTCTCTTTAGCAGTGATTCATATTTTAAGCTAATTCAATCATTGAACCAATTCACAGCCTGACAAAAGATGCCTTAAAACAACGCTAAACAAATTTATTTCAGTTCAGTTAACGTTCATCAAGCATGGATAGACTAGTCCCGAACCTAAACTAAACGGGAATTCAAAATGAAACTACAAACACTAAAAATAGCTAAACTGTCCGCCCTGGTACTGGTTGCCAGCCTTGCCGCCACTGTACCTGTAAAATCTATGGCTCATGACAGTGGCCATATCAACGCTGAAATTCTGATAAATCTTTTACCATTACTACATACACATCAAGTTCATCAGTATGGACACAGTACTTATTACCCACGTCAAATCGAACGACATCATAGACATCACAAACACCATAAAGCAAGATACGATGATCGCAGATATCACCATGCAAGACATCACCAGCCAGAACGTATAGTGCGCAGCCATGAGCGTTACTCGGATAATAAAATTATCCGCAAGCACTTTAAATAATCCATTAAGAGGTGGCTCGTGATGAAGATGCTACAAGTTCTACTACTGTGTCTATTACCTTCACTGACATTTGCCGGCACTACAGAAACTGTATCGGTACGCAGTGTAGGCAAAATGATAACTGACGAAAGTATTAACCTTACTCAACAGCTTGAATCAAGCCCAACAATCAGCCTGCAGAAACCATCTTCATCGCAAGGCACTGACTTATCACTGCGTCAAAGCAACCGAATAACAACCAGTTATTCAGATCCTGTCCAGTTTGAGCTGTTCGATGCCTGGGTAGATCTGAGTGGAGACCTTGACCAGGATGGCTACTATCATAATATCAAGGTCAGCTTTGATGCCGACGTCAATACGCCAACCACCGAGACGGTGTATGCAAAAATCTATCTCAGTCACCAGGGCAGCCCCTGGTTTCAATTGAGCACAACAGACTTATTCGAAATCTACAGTAACTCTGACAATGACAGTTTCGAGATACTCAACGAGCTGGAACAGGGGTTTGAACCGGGTGATTACGAAGTATTGATTGAACTGCACAGTCTCTACCATAGCGGTATTGTGAGTGAGAAAGTCGTACAACTGGACAGCTCTGGTTATCTGATCACGCTGGAAGATTTTGACCACGATCAGCCTGATTACACTGTCGAGTATATCGATAGCTATGGATATACGGTATCAGGGAGTTTTTCTACTGTAGGATTATTGCTGTTAGGTCTGTTAGGCGTGATTAAATTTCGATTTTCAAACCGGCAGTAAAATACCCCAGAACTGTGCATGCATAAATAAGGGGGGGGGGAGCATGCACAGCCTGGAGTAAAGGGTGAAATCTTTGTGCTATAAAGCTGATCAGTTCAACTTTTAACGAGCATTTTGAACCATTCAATTTAAAATTGTCGTCAACCTTAATCACTGACATCTTTGCGGTTCAAAATGTATCTCCATTAATAATAACAATAGAAAAAAACCAGACCCTGGAGAAGTGACAAATTGTCGCACCTGCCCTAAAGCGGCTGATTTTGTGCGTAAAAAGCAGGTAGTCAGGGTGATTTAGATACGCGTTGCAGATACACTACTGCGTGTATTAATTCAGAGTAGTATTTATGTCGAGCAACGGCATCCAGAGTTCAGCAAGAATACTTCGCCAGCTTTACCTGCTACGTAATGTCACCATTGCTTTCATTTCATTGATGGTGGTGCTGGCGTTCTACGGCCTCAATATAAACCTGCCTGTCATTCCATTAAGCATTATCTTACTGATTATGGCAGCAACCAATCTGCTCACTCGATTTCTGATTGACCGGAATCAAGCGATCAGCCAGCGCGTGATTTTTATTCAGTTGATGATAGAGATTATTTCCTTCTCTCTAATCCTTTACTTTTCCGGTGGTGCCACTAACCCTTTAACCTTCTTTTATCTAATACCGTTGGCGATTGCTGCCACCATTATTCCCGGTCGCTACACCTGGGCGCT
This sequence comes from Gammaproteobacteria bacterium, assembly GCA_050295575.1. Classification (GTDB taxonomy): domain Bacteria; phylum Pseudomonadota; class Gammaproteobacteria; genus JACNJF01. The sequence goes on from JBNKPX010000130.1 coordinate 3,903, forward strand.
CACCCTGATCACTATCGGTCTATATAGCCTGTTACTGGAATTCTATATCCCTCTTTCCTACCACATGCATGACCACCAGCATATGCAGGCTGGTGACAGCCAGTTCAACCAGCATGTGCTGGGGATGTGGTTTGGATTTCTGGTCAGCTCCCTGCTGGTAACCTGGTTTATTACCTATCTGGCTCAGGAACTGAAATCTCGCGACATCGCCATCAATGAGGCTCGCCAAAGAGAGTTGCGCGATCAGCAAATGGTAACTCTGGGCACCCTGGCCGCAGGTACGGCACACGAGTTGAGCACCCCTTTGGCGACACTGGCTATTGTCACTGGTGAGCTCACCGATGGTTTCGACCCGGTGAAACACGAAGAATTGTTTGAGAACCAGCAAATTCTGCGTGACCAGATTGCCCGTTGTAAAGATATTCTATCCGTATTATCTCAATCTGCCGGTGAGGCACGTGCAGACGAAGGTTATTTAATACCAGCCGAAGACTTTATCGATCAAACCATTCATCACTGGAACAGCCTGCGTGATGGCATGCTGTTCGATCTTAACAAGGCCGCTATGCCTCACGATGCTCGCCTGTTATTCGACAAAACCATCAGCCAGTCGGTCATCAACCTGCTCAACAATGCTGCCGAAGTCTCCACCAACCCGATACAGATTAACACCCAGATTCAGCAGGATATGCTAGAAATTGAGATTATCGATAATGGCCCAGGTATGAGTGATGAACAAATGGAAATGGCCGGTGAAATCAGTTTTTCCGATAAACCACACGGCATGGGTATTGGACTATTCCTGGCCATCAGCACACTGCGCCGTAGTGGCGGCAGTGTCCAGTTTGAACGCTTAACCCATCGGGGTACCTCTACCCTTATCACTATGCCCTTAATTATATCCGAGTCAACATAATGGAAAATAACCCAGACCAGGCCAACCTGTTAGTGGTTGATGATGATGAAGTGCTCTGTCATGTGCTCTCCAGAGCGCTGACTAAAAGACATTTTAATGTGCAGGTTGCTCATAGCCTCGACCAGGCCCTGATTAGCGCGCATCAAAACCCTCCCGAATTCGCTGTGGTAGATTTACGCATAGGTACTGATTCAGGCTTAAACGTGATCAAGGAACTGGTCGCTACTGAGCCCGGCATTCGCATTGTGGTATTAACCGGTTACGCCAGTATCAGTACCGCAGTCGAGTCCATAAAACTGGGGGCCAAACATTACCTGACCAAACCCGCAGAAGTGAACGACATTATCCAGGCTTTTTATCATGAAGAGGGTCGTACCGAGATCGATATCTCTCCACAGCCCATGTCGGTTAAACGCATGGAGTGGGAGCATTTACAGAAAGTACTGAATGATAACGATGGTAATATTTCTGCCGCTGCACGCGCCATGGGGATGCATCGTAGAACCCTGCAAAGAAAGCTCGCCAAGAAACCCGTTAAGCAATAAAGAAGCCCCGACTGACGGGGCTTAATATGTACCAGATAGACTACCCTGATATTATTTAGTAATGATCTCCGGCCCCATCATCAGGGTAGGTAACCAGGTAGAAATCCATGGAACATAGGTCACAAGAATCAGAAACAGGAACATAACAGCCAACCAGGGCGCGGCAGCCTTGACGATATTCAGCATAGACATTCCTGCAACCCCTGCGGTTACGAACAGGTTTAGACCAACCGGTGGGGTTATCATGCCGATCTCCATATTCACTACCATGATGATACCCAGATGTATCGGATCTATACCCAACTGGATGGCAATCGGGAATACCAGAGGCGCGACAATAATCAGCAGCCCAGAAGGCTCCATAAACTGACCACCGATCAGTAACAGGATATTGACGACGATAAGGAACATGATGGGACCAAAACCTGCTGACAACATGGCTTCGGTAATCATCTGTGGAATACGCTCTTCAGTTAACACATGCTTAAGAATCAGGGCATTGGCTATTATGAACAGCAGCATGATGGTTAATTTACCGGCTTCAAACAGGCTCTTCTTGGTGTCTGGATGCCAGAATACCGACAACCCACGCCACAACAGCATCACTCCGGCTGGCCCTTTTTCCTTAAACGGGCCCATATCACGATAGATAAAATTTGCGATGAAAAATGCATAGATTGCAGCCACGGCAGCAGCCTCGGTAGGGGTGAAAATACCTCCATATATACCACCTAGAATGATCACTATCAGCATCAGGCCCCATATTGCATCGCGCGCCGCTGCAAATATCTCGCCCCATCCAGCCCAGGGTTGGGCCGGTAAATTCTTATAGCGTGCGAAGGCATAGATAGCCAGCATCAACATGCCACCAGCCACCAGACCTGGCACCACACCAGCCAGAAACATGCGCCCAACCGATACATCGGTAGCCGCCGCATACACCACCATAACGATAGAAGGAGGAATCAGAATACCCAGCGTACCCGCATTACAGATAACGCCTGCAGCGAATTCTTTGGTATAACCGACCTGCACCATACCCGCAATGACTATGCTACCTATCGCCACCACCGTAGCAGGGGATGAGCCTGATAATGCGGCAAACATCATACAGGCGAATACCGAGGCCATTGCCAGCCCACCACGGAATGAGCCCACCACTGCAATGGCAAAGCGAATAATCCGATGCGCCACACCACCTGT
>JBNKPX010000131.1:0-6442 GCA_050295575.1 Gammaproteobacteria bacterium
GATGCAATAAATAGCAGAGCAATAAAGATTTGTTTAACTAATGACATGACCTTGATCTCCAGTGGTCGGGTTTAACTTATTGCTGTAACTATAGCATGACAAAGCGGATCATCAACTTGGAAAAAATGATGAGACTGTTGGAGTTGAATAGTATTCGTGCTTTAATGCCGCCCATGAATTTTCCGGTCGAATTACTTATTGGGTTACGCTATACCCGAGCCAAGCGTCGCAACCATTTTATCTCTTTCATTTCAATGATATCCATGCTGGGTATTATCCTTGGAGTGATGGCGTTAATCGTTGTGCTTTCCGTTATGAATGGCTTTGAGCAAGAGCTCAAGGGGCGCATTCTTGGCATGGTGTCTCATGTCACCGTGACCAGCTTTGATAATAAAATTAAAGACTGGCAGGGCACCAGCGATAAGGTAATGGAAGATAAGGAGGTGGTAGCTGCAGCGCCTTATGTCGATGCTGAAGCCATGTTATCTAATCAGGCTTCGGTTAGCGGGACCATCGTACGCGGCATTATGCCTGAACTGGAGCCTGGGGTTTCAGAGATTCATCAGCATATGCAGTTTGGCGAGTTGAGCGATCTGGTTGCCGGCGAGTACGGCATTATTCTGGGTTCTGGCCTGGCCGCGAATCTGGATGCTTCGCCCGGGGATCGGGTGACCATGATCACGCCTCAATCAAGAGTTTCTCCGGTTGGGTTCTTACCCAGGCTGCGTCGTTTCAAGGTAGTCGGTATCTTTGAGATAGGTGTGTATGAGTATGATCGTAGCTCGGCATTGATTCATGCTGAAGATGCTTCCAAATTGTTTCGAATGGATGGTGCCATGTCTGGTGTGCGCCTGAAAATAACGGATATGGATAGAGCGCCTACGGTGCGCCACGATTTGCGTGAGATACTCGGTGTTGAGTACTGGGTGTCCGATTGGACACTGCGTCATAGTAATTACTTCAAGGCGGTACAGACTGAAAAAACCGTGATGTTTATTATCCTTTCACTCATTGTAGCGGTAGCGGCTTTTAATATCGTATCAACTCTGGTGATGGTGGTTACTGATAAGCAGGCTGATATCGCCATACTGCGCACGCTGGGTCTATCTCCCTCATCGGTTACTGTAGTGTTTATGATTCAGGGTACACTGATCGGTTTGTTTGGTACCCTGCTTGGGGTGTTTTTTGGGGTTATAGTCGCTTCCAATGTCAGCGTCATAGTACCTGCGCTGGAACAGTTTTTTCATACCAATTTTTTACCTCCAGGCGTGTATCCCATTGCTGAACTACCCTCGCAGATGGAATTATCCGATGTGATAAGAATTGGTGTAATGTCTTTCGTGCTCTCGGTACTGGCTACTATCTATCCGGCTTTACGCGCGTCCAAAACCCAGCCTGCGGAGGCTTTACGCTATGAGTAATGATGCTGCAGTTTTACAGGTTGAAGGGCTGAGCAAGACCTATCAGCAAGGTGAATTATCTGTAGAGGTCCTCAAGCAGGTGGATTTCTCTGTGGGTGAAGCTGAGCGTCACGCTATTGTGGGTTCTTCTGGAGCAGGCAAGAGTACTTTATTACATTTACTCGGCGGGCTGGATCGACCCAGCGCTGGCAGTATTCAGGTGATGGGGCATGAGATGCAGCAGCAGTCGGAGAAGAAGCTGGGGCTGTTGCGTAATCGTTATCTGGGATTTATCTATCAGTTTCATCATTTGCTGCCTGAGTTTGATGCACTGGAAAACATCATGATGCCCTTACTGATTCGGCGTACCCGGCGGGCTGATGCCGCAGAGCAGGCGATGCAGCTATTGCAGAAAGTCGGTCTGGAGCATAGAGCCCGACATAAACCGGGTGAATTATCCGGTGGTGAACGTCAACGGGTTGCACTTGCCAGAGCATTGGTGACGAATCCTGCCTGTGTGCTGGCCGATGAACCTACGGGAAACCTGGATGAGAAAACAGCGCACAATATGCTGGATTTGATGCTGCAACTAAATGAATCGAGTCGCACGGCGTTGGTGATAGTGACGCATGATATGAAGATTGCCGCCAGTATGCAGGCGCAATGGGAAATGCATAATGGTGCCTTGCTCCGTCAGCGATAGTCCGATTTAAAGACTGGCTGTCACGCTTTCATATTCATTAATCAGGCTTTGCGCATACGCCAGCATGACCGGTATTTGCAGAATTAGATAACTCACATCTGAAACCATGGTCTTGCTACCGGTCACCATATATCGATGATCAATATAGCTGGACACCCTGTCAATAATCCATCGATTAGCCCAATAGCTAAGGGTGATCAGGACAAGTATCTTTAAAAGATTCCGAAACCCCGGTACAAAACTGACAACCTGCTCAGATGATAGAGTAAAATAACTATTTAATAGAATGGCGGTTGCAATACAACCCAGCACGGGCATAGCAACTGCAGGGTGATTGAGTAAAGGGAAGAATGTAAAAATCAGCCCACTGACCATCAGAATATTCATCATATTGGTCAGGTATTGTCTCTCTACAAATAAGTCCATCACTTGCTGATAGTCGGCAGTCTCGACGATTAATGGAAATAACAGCAGGGTCATACACATCAGGATTAAGGTTTTTGTGATTGGGCAATAGATGTGTTCAACCAGCCATTCTCCAGCGCTAACCTGAAGTAGATGACTATGTAGATAAGCGCAGAAAAAGCCTATAGCAATAGATAGGGCGGCGATTAGACAACATATCCAGATAAATTGCAGACTGAAAAAGATATCCAGCATTAGCCTTGATTGCGAGTTTTCCGGTATCTTACGTGTTTAGCGATTTGATAACGCCAAAACAGACGAACTGTGGTGAAACCAAGGATTGAAGTGATTGCCCCAACGACAAGGCAACCCAGTAAAAATGGTTGCCAGATATATAGCAACTCATTACCCAGCCAGTGAAAAGACAGCTCGAACTGAAACCCTTTGTCTTTCGTGTTGAGTATCCATAGCCCAACTCGATAACAGAAATAAAATAATGGCGGCATAGTCACAGGATTACTCAGCCATACCAGAGGCACGGAAATCAGGATGTTGACGCGAAACAGGATGGCCCCCACAGCTGCGATCAGCATTTGAAAAGGGACAGGAATAAAAGCACAGAACAGGCCCAGGGCAGTGGCCCCAGAAACGGAACGACGATTGATATGCCAGATGCTTGGATCCTGCAGGAGTGGACCGAGCTTACGAATCCACTTATTTTCGGTGATATGCCTTGGATGAGGCATGAATTTTTGTATAAACTTTCTGGGCATAAAACAATGGCAATTAATCAGTCTATCAATTAAGTTACATTTACTTTAATAAGGAAATGGAAGCGATGGTCACTGCAGGGATTGCGGTGTTAACAGGTGTTATTCTAGCCTGTTTTCAAACGCAAAGTATCGATATTTACTGGTTGTCTTTACTTCCAGTGTGTCTATTTTTCAGTTTTCTTCATCGGGGCGGGAGATTTTTCTGGCTCCTTATTGCGGGTTTTTTATACGCCTCGCTACATCTCCATCTACAACTCGAGCAAAGGCCGTCAGCGTCAGTAGTTAATAAGAAGATTACAATAACGGGTGAAGTGCTCACTATCCCCAGTTATCGAGCCAACTCGGCGCGCATAGTTTTCCAGCCAGATCAGTTAACTCAGACCGCAGGTATGCCAAAGCGCATCCGCCTTTCCTGGAAAAATCCACCAGAATCCTTAATGGCTGGTCAGCTGTGGCAACTGACAGTAAAGATTAAGCCTGCCCATGGTTTTCAGAACCCAGGCGGGTTCGATTATGAACGCTGGCTATTTATGAAGGGAATTCATGCCACGGGTTATGTGGTGAAGGATAATAATACTCGCTTGCTGGAGGCAGATACGCTATCGATAAATAGATTGAGACAGGGTATTAATGGGTGGATCAGCCTGCATTGCAGTGATTGCCAGCATCCTGGATTGTTACAGGCGCTGTCTACTGGATACAGGGGTAGCCTGAGTGACAGTGAAAGACGTCTGTTTCAAGCTAGCGGAACCGCACATCTGATAGCTATCTCCGGGCTACATATCGGTATTATCGCAGGCTTTGTATTTTTGCTGGCGCACAAAATATGGAACTTACTGGTTTTTAAAACGGGTATGACTCGCAATGATTTCTGCTGGTTGCTGAGCTGGATTGCTGTATTAATGTATAGCCTGTTGTCAGGATTCGAACTGCCAGCGCAGAGAGCTTTTCTGATGTTTACGGTACTTGGGCTGATGGTTTTGCTGCGCCTGCCTGTTAATTTACTTAACAGCGTGATGGCAACACTGATAGCAGTGCTGATCTTTTCGCCTATGGCGGTGTTATCCGAATCCTTCTGGCTTACCTTATGTGCCATGGGTATTATTCTATTGGGTAGTTTTATGTTGCAGCATCAACGCTCTCGCTGGCGACAATTGCTGACGATTCAATTGCTGTTTTCATTTCTATTTATTCCTTTGACCTTGCTTATCTTCGGGCAAATTCATACGGCCAGTTTATTCGCCAACCTGCTAGCTGTCCCCCTGATCAGCCTGATAGTCGTACCCGTCAATTTCATTTTGTTAGCACTTTTCTGGTTACCGGATAGCTGGCTTAATAGCGCGTATACGCTGATGGATGGGCTGGTTGGTTTGTTGATCGATTATCTGCAGTTATTGCAGCAGTTGGGTTTGCAGGCCATACCGATGAACTCACTCAATGTATGGCAGTTGGTATTGTTAGTTATCTGGTTATTGCTGTTGCTTATGCCCGAGGGGCTATTGCGAATTAGAGGCTGGCTGGTTTTATTACCTGCGGTAATTTTCTGGCCTGTCAGTCGCAATGCAAATGAGCTGCTGTCGCTGACTGTGCTGGATATAGGTACCGGTAATGCCGTCGTAGTAAAAACTCGTGAGCATAGCCTGATTTATGACTTCGGTCCGGGAAAACGCTCAGGTTTTAGCATTGGAGAGTGGGTGATTCAACCTTATCTTAATCATCGGCATATGGATCAGGTTGATCAAATCATCATCAGTCATAACGATCAGGATCACTCGGGCGGGCTGTATTCGGTGATTAATGATTTTCAACATGTACCAGTGCTGTCAGGGACTCCTGAATCCTTGAGGCTGCGTTTTCCCGAATTGTTATCCATTCGTGACTGCCATGTTGTTAAGCCCTGGCGTTGGGATGGTGTCGACTTTGAATTTTTGATGACCGAACAGGACAGGATGAAGTCTGATAATAACCGTTCCTGTGTATTGCGTATTAGCGTCAATAAGCAGCACATCCTGTTAACCGGTGATATCGAACAGGAGCAGGAGGAGCTACTACTGGATAAAGATAGAGATAAGTTGAAATCTAGTGTTTTATTAGCACCGCACCATGGCAGTTTAAGTTCTTCTACAGCAGAATTTATACAGGCCGTAGCACCCGAGCATGTGATATTTTCCAGTGGCTTTCTGAATTACTGGGGATTTCCCAAAGCTGAGGTAGTGCGTCGTTACCATAAAATTGATGCTCAGATATATCAAACCGCTATGGATGGTGCTATTGAGGTGCACTGCGACTCAGACAGCTGCCGAATAGAAAAATTTCGCCAGCTTTATCCCCGTATCTGGTACTGACAAAGCAGGGTTTTATCAGTATCATGCCGCTCACGTTAAAAAGTATCTGAAACCCCTCAAATTTCGGGAGATTAAATGTGTTAGAACTGGTACAGGCAGGCGGATGGTTGATGTATCCCATTATGCTTTGCTCAGCAATTGCTATGGGTATCATTGCTGAGCGCTTGTGGACTTTGCAGCGACGCAAGGTAATCCCTGAAAAATTGATGAATGGTATCTGGACGCTGTTAAGCAACGATAAGCTGACCGATGCGCATATTCAGGAAATCGAAACAGGATCGCCGCTGGGCAAGGTGCTGGCCGCCGGTTTAATCAATCGTCATCTGTCACGCGATATGGTGCGCGAAAGCATTGAAGAAACAGGGCGCTTTGTGGCACATGAGCTGGAAAGATTTATTAATGCGCTGGGTACTATCTCAACCATTGCCCCATTATTAGGGTTGCTGGGTACCGTCATCGGTATGATCAAGGTTTTTACTACCATCACTGCTGTTGGAGTGGGTGATCCGGCAACGCTCGCAGGCGGTATTTCCGAAGCTTTAATCACCACTGCAGCCGGATTAACTGTTGCTATACCTACTGTTATATTTCATCGTTACCTGAAACGTAAGATAGATGAGCTGGTAATGGGTATGGAGCAGGAAGCTATGAAACTGGTTGAAGTGTTACATGGTGAGCGCAAGATCAGCAATCAAGAGGCTGCTTAAACCATGCGGTTTCGCAACCAGACGGTAGAGGATGATAGTGGTGTAAATCTGACACCACTGATAGATGTGGTATTTTTACTGCTCATATTCTTCATGGTATCGACTACCT